>NZ_CP043051.1:1815000-2060000 GCF_008121495.1 Mediterraneibacter gnavus ATCC 29149
AGTAGCCGGAGGAAGAGAAAACAACATGTGATTCCGTAAGTAGCGGCGAGCGAACGCGGAAGAGCCCAAACCGGAGTGCGTGCACTCCGGGGTTCGGACTGCAGGATTGACGAGTGAGCCTAGTAGAATGGTTTTGGGAAAGCCAGCCAGAGAGGGTGAAAGCCCCGTACACGAAAGGCGAGCGAGCATGGCAGGATCCAGAGTACCACGAGACACGTGAAACCTTGTGGGAATGAGCGGGGACCACCCCGTAAGGCTAAATACTCCTTAGTGACCGATAGCGCATAGTACTGTGAAGGAAAGGTGAAAAGGACCCCGGGAGGGGAGTGAAAGAGAACCTGAAACCATATGTTTACAAGCTGTGGAACATCTTTATATGATGAACCGCGTACTTTTTGTAGAACGGTCCGGCGAGTTACGCTGGCTGGCGAGGTTAAGGGCTGAAGGCCTGGAGCCGAAGGGAAACCGAGTCTGAACAGGGCGAAATAGTCAGTCGGAGTAGACCCGAAACCGGGTGATCTATCCATGTCCAGGTTGAAGTTGCCGTAAAAGGCAATGGAGGACCGAACCCACATCCGTTGAAAAGGGTGGGGATGAGGTGTGGATAGGGGAGAAATTCCAATCGAACCCGGAGATAGCTGGTTCTCCTCGAAATAGCTTTAGGGCTAGCCTCATGCAAGTCTTACGGAGGTAGAGCACTGAATTCCTAAGGGGGCGTCAAAGCTTACCAAGGGATATCAAACTCCGAATGCCGTGTAGATGGTGCATGGGAGTCAGACTATCCGAGATAAGTTGGGTAGTCAAAAGGGAAAGAGCCCAGACCTACAGCTAAGGTCCCAAAATGTGTGTTAAGTGGAAAAGGATGTGGGATTTCGAAGACAACTAGGATGTTGGCTTAGAAGCAGCCATCCATTAAAAGAGTGCGTAATAGCTCACTAGTCGAGAGGTCCTGCGCCGAAAATGTCCGGGGCTGAAACACACTACCGAAGCTTGGGAATTGACGAATGTTAATTGGTAGAGGAGCATTCTTAACGGGGCGAAGCTGTACCGGAAGGAGCAGTGGACTGTTAAGAAGAGAGAATGCCGGAATGAGTAGCGAGAGGAAGGTGAGAATCCTTCCGGCCGAATATCTAAGGTTTCCAGAGTAAAGCTGATCTGCTCTGGGTAAGTCGGGGCCTAAGGCGAGGTCGAAAGACGTAGTCGATGGATAACAGGTAAAGATTCCTGTACTATATCATAACAGAACTGTGGGGACGCAGACAGAGAGCATAAGCCGGGAATGGAAAAACCGGTACAAGCGAGGTAGGAGTGCATCAGGCAAATCCGGTGCACAATCTGAAGACGTGATGTGGGGCGTAAAGCCGGAAGTATGTGAGCTGGCTGCCAAGAAAAGCCGCTATTGTTTATGATATACCCGTACCGTAAACCGACACAGGTGGATGAGGAGAGAATCCTAAGGCCGACGGGAGAAGCATTGTTAAGGAACTCGGCAAAATGACTCCGTAACTTCGGGAGAAGGAGTGCCATGTAAAAGTGGCCGCAGAGAATTGGCCCAAGCAACTGTTTAGCAAAAACACAGGTCTATGCAAAACCGAAAGGTGAGGTATATGGGCTGACGCCTGCCCGGTGCTGGAAGGTTAAGGGGAGAGGTTAGTCGTAAGGCGAAGCTTTGAACTTAAGCCCCAGTAAACGGCGGCCGTAACTATAACGGTCCTAAGGTAGCGAAATTCCTTGTCGGGTAAGTTCCGACCCGCACGAAAGGCGTAATGATTTGGGCACTGTCTCAACAATGCACCCGGTGAAATTGAAATACCAGTGAAGATGCTGGTTACCTGCGCCAGGACGGAAAGACCCCATGGAGCTTTACTCCAGCTTGATACTGGGATTCGATATTGCATGTACAGGATAGGTGGGAGACTGAGAACTGATGACGCCAGTTGTCAGGGAGTCACTGTTGGGATACCACCCTTGTAGTATTGGATTTCTAACCAGCAGCCGTGAACCGGCTGGGGGACAATGTCAGGTGGGGAGTTTGACTGGGGCGGTCGCCTCCGAAAGGGTATCGGAGGCGCTCAAAGGTTCCCTCAGAATGGTTGGAAACCATTCGAAGAGTGCAAAGGCAGAAGGGAGCTTGACTGCGACACCGACGGGTGGAGCAGGTACGAAAGTAGGACTTAGTGATCCGGTGGTATAAAGTGGGATTGCCATCGCTCAACGGATAAAAGCTACCCTGGGGATAACAGGCTTATCACTCCCAAGAGTACACATCGACGGAGTGGTTTGGCACCTCGATGTCGGCTCATCGCATCCTGGGGCTGAAGTAGGTCCCAAGGGTTGGGCTGTTCGCCCATTAAAGCGGTACGCGAGCTGGGTTCAGAACGTCGTGAGACAGTTCGGTCCCTATCCGGCGTGGGCGTAGGATATTTGAGAGGAGCTGCCCTTAGTACGAGAGGACCGGGGTGGACTGGCCGCTGGTGGATCTGTTGTATTACCAAATGCATAGCAGAGTAGCCAAGCCGGGACGGGATAAACGCTGAAGGCATCTAAGCGTGAAGCCCCCCTCAAGATGAGATATCCCATAACGTCAAGTTAGTAAGACCCCTTGAAGACGACGAGGTAGATAGGGCAGAGGTGGAAGTGCGGTAACGCATGGAGCTGACTGTTACTAATAGGTCGAGGGCATAACCAAGCAAGGTGATAGAAAATGGATGATTCTTTGTATGCAGTTTTGAAGGTATACTTCAATGTTTAATATTCCTCGATAGCTCAGTGGTAGAGCATTCGGCTGTTAACCGAAGGGTCGTTGGTTCGAACCCAACTCGGGGAGCTAAGAGCTTCAAGAGAGGCTCTTTTTTAATGACTGGTATGAGGGCTTATAGCTCAGCCGGTTAGAGCGCACGCCTGATAAGCGTGAGGTCGGTGGTTCGAGTCCACTTAAGCCCATACTTTTGAAAAAAAGTAAAAAAATACTTGCAAAAATGAAAGACATATGATATTATTCTTATGTTGAGTCGCTACTAAATGCGATGTAATGAGGCTCCATGGTCAAGCGGTTAAGACATCGCCCTTTCACGGCGGTAACACGGGTTCGATTCCCGTTGGAGTCATTTCAAGTCGATTTGATTTGATATAGGTTAAGGCATTATGCCGATGTGGCTCAATTGGCAGAGCAGCTGATTTGTAATCAGCAGGTTATCGGTTCGAGTCCGATCATCGGCTTTGTTCCTTTAGCGGGACATTATAGAGTGTGGACCTTTAGCTCAGCTGGTTAGAGCAATCGGCTCATAACCGATCGGTCCCGGGTTCAAGTCCCTGAAGGTCCACTTAAATAATGAATATGGCCCAGTGGCTCAGTTGGTTAGAGCGCCGCCCTGTCACGGCGGAGGTCGAGAGTTCGAGTCTCTTCTGGGTCGTTTTAAAAGAAAAAAGAAAATTGTTATTCTGGGATCTTAGCTCAGCTGGGAGAGCATCTGCCTTACAAGCAGAGGGTCACAGGTTCGAGCCCTGTAGGTCCCATTTTCATAAAGCCAGTAATGCCGGCGTGGCGGAACTGGCAGACGCACAGGACTTAAAATCCTGCGGGACTTATACTCCCGTACCGGTTCGATTCCGGTCGCCGGCATTACTGACTTTATGAGAGAAGATGATATCGTAGAATTGTTGTAATAAACAGTTTTGCGATATTTTTGTTTATAAGAAATGATCTTTTATATAGTAAGGATAACTTATTTTGCAACAATAAATTCCCGTCAAGGTTTTTGAGTTATGAAGATCCAGTATCTTGACAGGGATGCTCTTATCAATGTGTGTTGTTCATCTTATTTAATCGCATCTGTTTCAATGACGAATTTTACATTTCCTTCCATATCTTTTGCCTTTCCACTGAAGGTGTCATAGCTGCACTGATCAGAGGTCAGGGATTCTAATCGGTCGAGAATATTGCCTAATTCCTTTTCAACAGTATCTTTCAGTTTACGGGTACCTTGCTCATTAAATTCCTGCATTCCGTCTTTTAATGTGCGGGCGCCATCCTGGAGTTGTGTGATTCCGTCTTTACCTGCTTACTTCCATTTTGCAATATGGTTCCGCCTTTGGAAAGCTCTGTTGTTCCGGAAAGGAGTGTGGAAGCACCGTCTCGAAGTGCAGCACTGTTTGCTGCGAGTGTTCCGATCCGCTGCATAATTGGGAGCCGAGTGTGTTGAGTCCGGAAGCAAGTTCGTCTGTACCGCCCGCCAGAGTATTGATACCGGCAACGAGAGAAGGACTGTTTGCTTTCAATTTGGATGCTCCGTCGAGTAATGTCTGATTGTAGCCGTTCAGTTGTTTAAAGCCGCCGAGTAAGGTGTTAATGCCGTCTGCTGCAGTTGAGAGAGAATCTGTGGATTTGTCCAGAAGTCCCATGTTTTTGGATACGGTGGTCAGTCCTTGATCCAGAACTTTCATACCAGCATTGATTTTGTCCACATTGTCTTTTAACTGAGACATTGCGTTTTCCGGAAGTTTGATGTTAGAGAGTTGATCCAGTTGTTTTTGAATTTCCGGAAGCTTTGTTGATAGTTTTGCAAAAGAGGATTCAATGCTTTCATAAGCAGTGGAAATCTGTGTTATTGTCTGCGTCAGTGCATTGGTATCCAGTGTTGGAAGTTGGACACTGCCTTCGTTTGTAACAGAGGCAAGAGGCTGCAGAGAGCTGCTCAAATTTCCTGCCTGAGCTTGCGCTGCTACCAGTGCTGTGATGGAAGCCTGAAGCTGAGAGGCAAGTTCTGTGTTACCGGAAGCATTTGCCTGGAATTCTGTGCCTGGCAATCCATTTGCCAGTTTTGACCAATGATATCATCCCCTATCTTTTTTCTATACTTCACATTGCAGTGCAAAATGACTAATAGTCAATAATCTGCGAACAAAAAATGAAAAAAGGTCATTTTTATTGACTTTCTAAAAAATTTGCCTGATAATTAAGGATACAGTTGCAGGGATACTGCAAAAGTCAAGAAATACCAGGGGGAATGAAAATGGGAAAGGCAGAAACCAATAAGAAACGAAAGAAGAATGCACTGTTTCAGACGGCGTATGAATTGTTTACGGATAAAGGTTTTGCAAAGACAACCATATCCGATATTGTAAATAAGGCAGGTCTTGCAAAAGGAACATTCTATTTATATTTCAAGGACAAGTACGATCTGCGGGACAGGCTGATTGCATATCAGGCAGGAAAGCTGTTTGAAGATGCACATAAAGAACTGGACAAGAAGGAAATCAACAGCTTTGAGGAAGAGGTTCTGTTTTTGACAGATTACATTATTGGAAGATTTGAAAAACAGCATTCGCTGATGCAATTTATTGCAAAGAACCTGTCCTGGGGCATTTTTAAAAACGCGTTTTCCAGCACAGAGTTTCCGGAGGCACAGGGATTTTACGAACATTATCTGGAGGCATTAAACAAATTTAATGTGAAATGTGAAGAGCCGGAGTTGTTGTTGTTTACGATTATAGAGCTGCTCGGTTCTACAAGTTATAACTGTATTCTTTATAAGCAGCCGGTCACGATGCAGGAATATCTGCCGCATCTGCACCGGATTTTACATCAGCTTTTAATTGCATTTACAGAAGAAGCATAACAGAACAACAGATATAAAGAAAGATCCTGCAGTCAGTTCAGGATCTTTTTCATATCATCGGGAAGAGGAGCAGTAAAATCCATTTTCTGCCCGGTGATGGGATGGAGAAACGTCAGACGATAGGAGTGCAGAGCCTGTCGGGTGATGTATTCCATATCAGGGTTGTACAGATAGTCTCCGACCAGAGGAAAACCGATGTATTTCATATGAATCCGGATCTGATGGGTGCGTCCGGTTCCCAGCCGGAGTGAGACAAGGCTGTGGCCGTTTTTTTCTTCCAGAAACTGATAGTAGGTGACTGCTTTTTCTCCGTGGTCAAAATCTACGGTTCGCTCAATGATGGAACTGTCTTTTCTGCCAAGCGGAGCGGTAATGACACCGGATTCCGGAGTGAGATGTCCGCGCACGATGGCACGGTACTCCCGGTGAATTTCCCGTCTTGCATTCATGGAGGACAGGATCGCGGCGCTGACTACATGTTTGGCAATGATGGTCAGTCCTGAAGTATCACGGTCCAGCCGGTTCACACAGCGGAAGATAAAGGGTTTCTTCTGCTGCTCAAAATACCAGGCGAGTGCATTTGCCAGAGAATTGTAGTAGTTGTTCAAAGAGGGGTGGATCGGCATCCCGGCCTGCTTGTCGATGACGAGAATATCTTCATCCTCATAGACAATATGGATGGGATGTTCTACCGGAGGAACCCGTTCTGAAGATTGCTCTTCTACAATCCGGATCACCAGTTCATCTCCGGATGTCAGGTGGTGTGTCATGTGAACCCATATACCATTTAACAGGACACTTTCTGGTGTCTTTTTTAAATGGGTAATGTTTTTGGCGGAATATCCGCGGTGTCTTAAGTTTTGCTCAATGGTAAATCCGGCATCTTTGTCGGAAATCAAATATGTGATCGTTCGGTTCATAGAATATGTACAGTTCCTTTTTCTTTTTATGATAGCAAAGAATCGAAGGAGCGTAAATCTTTTTTGTAGTTTCAAAACAGAAACCTGTGTTATAATAGCACCAGTTATTCGATTTTTCATGAGGGCAAGGGAAAAAATAATAACAAAAGTGAGGAAAACAACATGGATATTAATCAAAAATTGACAGAAGAACTGGAAGTAAAGCGCTGGCAAGTAGATGCAGCTGTAAAATTGATTGATGAAGGGAATACGATCCCGTTTATTTCAAGATATCGAAAAGAAGCAACAGGATCTCTCAATGATGAACAGCTGCGGAAATTGCACGAGCGTCTTGTGTATTTGAGAAATCTGGAAGAGAAAAAAGAGCAGGTACTTTCCAGCATTGAAGAACAGGGAAAACTGACAGAGGAATTGAAAAGTCAGATCCTGGAAGCAGGGACACTTGTCGTGGTGGAAGATCTGTATCGTCCGTATCGTCCGAAGAGAAGAACACGGGCAACGATCGCAAAAGAAAAAGGCCTGGAGCCTTTGGCGGCAGTGATTATCCTCCAGAAGCTGAAAATGCCGCTTTTAGAAGAAGCTGAAAAATATGTATCGGAAGAAAAGGGTGTGGTCTGCGCAGAAGATGCAATTGCCGGAGCAAAAGATATCATTGCAGAATCAATTTCGGATGAGGCAGACTACAGAAGCTGGATTCGAAAGATCACCATGAAAAAAGGAAAATTGATCTCCACGGCAAAAGATCCGGAAGCAGAGTCGGTTTATGAAATGTATTATGAATTCGAAGAACCATTGTCAAAGCTGGCAGGACACCGCATTCTTGCGCTGAACAGGGGAGAAAAAGAAAAGATCCTGACAGTGAAGATTGAGGCACCGGAGGAAGAGATTCTTGGCTATCTGGAAAAACAGATATTTCACGGAAAGAATCTAGATACAGAGCAGGCACTCAAAGAAGCGGTGGAAGACAGCTATAAGCGTCTGATCGGTCCGGCGATTGAAAGAGAAATCCGCAGTGATCTGACAGAAAAAGCAGAAAATGGAGCAATCGAAGTATTTGGGAAAAATCTGCATCAGCTTTTGATGCAGCCGCCGATCACAGGCCAGGTAGTACTTGGATGGGACCCGGCATTCCGTACAGGATGTAAGCTTGCTGTGGTAGATCCGACCGGAAAAGTATTGGGAACGACTGTCATTTATCCGACTGCCCCGACGACTCCTGCAAAGATCAAAGCATCGAAAGATTTATTGAAAAAGATCATTCCGAAATATCATATTACGTTGATTTCGCTTGGAAACGGAACAGCATCCAGGGAGTCCGAGCAGTTTATTGTGGAGCTGTTAAAAGAGATTCCGGAGAAAGTGCAGTATGTGATCGTCAATGAGGCTGGAGCATCCGTGTATTCAGCCAGCAAACTGGCAAGCGAAGAATTTCCGAAGTTTGATGTGGGACAGAGAAGTGCGGCATCCATTGCAAGAAGGCTGCAGGATCCGCTTGCGGAACTGGTGAAGATCGAGCCACAGTCCATCGGCGTGGGACAGTATCAGCATGATATGAATCAGAAAAAGCTGGGTGAATCACTGAGCGGAGTTGTGGAAGACTGTGTAAATAAGGTAGGTGTTGATCTGAATACCGCATCAGCGCCTCTGCTTTCCTATATTTCCGGGATTTCCGGTGCAATCGCCAAAAACATTGTGGCATATCGGGAGGAAAACGGAAAGTTCCAGGATCGTAAAGATCTGTTGAAGGTCGCAAAGCTGGGGCCGAAAGCATTTGAACAATGTGCCGGATTCATGCGCATTCAGGGCGGGAAAAATCCGCTGGATGCCACAGGGGTTCATCCGGAGTCTTATGGAGCGACAGAAAAACTACTGGAGAGACAGGGATTTACGCTGGAGGATGTGGCAGGAGGGAATCTGTCCGGTTTGTCCAAAACAGTTAAAGATTACAAAAAGCTGTCTCAAGAGCTGGAAATCGGAGAAATCACACTCCGTGATATTGTAAAAGAGCTGGAAAAACCTGCAAGAGATCCGAGAGATGAGATGCCAAAACCGATCCTTCGTACGGATGTGCTGGATATGAAAGATCTGAAAGAAGGGATGATCCTAAAAGGAACTGTTCGAAATGTCATTGATTTTGGAGTCTTTGTGGACATCGGGGTACATCAGGATGGACTGGTACACATTTCCCAGATTACAGACAAGTATATCAAGCATCCGCTGGAGGCTGTCAGTGTGGGAGATATCGTTGATGTGAAAGTGATGAGTGTGGATCTGAAGAAGAAACGAATTCAGCTGACCATGCGTGGAATTTCTTAAAAAGGCGGGAGTTGACGTTTAAGAATTGCAATTTGCAGAATAATCCCATATAATGGAACAGAAACTGAGTATACCCGAATCTCGGGATGCTACAAAACAGGAAAAGGGGGATTTTTATGCTGAAAGGCAAAACAGTAGTACTTGCGGTGTCCGGAAGTATTGCTGCGTACAAGATCGCATCGCTTGCCAGTGCACTGAAAAAGCTGCATGCCAATGTGCAGGTACTGATGACCAAAAACGCGGTTAATTTTATCAATCCGATCACATTTGAGTCTTTGACAGGGAACAAATGTCTGGTGGATACGTTTGACCGGAATTTTCAGTACAGTGTAGAGCACGTGGCACTTGCCAAGCAGGCGGATGTGGTTTTAGTGGCACCGGCCAGTGCCAATGTGATCGGAAAGATCGCGCACGGGATCGCAGATGATATGCTGACGACGACAGTTATGGCATGTAAGTGTAAAAAGATCATTGCACCGGCAATGAACACAAACATGTTCGATAATCCGATCCTGCAGGACAATCTTAAAATTCTGGAACACTATGGATATGAGGTGATCAGTCCGGCAGTGGGATACCTCGCATGCGGGGATACCGGAGCCGGGAAGATGCCCGAGCCGGAGCTGCTGTTACAGTACATTTTAAGAGAAATCGCATATGAAAAAGATATGCAGGGTAAACGGGTGCTGGTGACGGCAGGTCCGACACAGGAATCGATCGATCCGGTCAGATTTATTACCAATCATTCCACCGGAAAGATGGGATATGCGATTGCAAAAATGTGTATGCTGCGCGGAGCAGAAGTGACGCTGGTAAGTGGTCCGACATCCATTGCAAAACCGGAATTTGTTCACGTGGTGGACGTGGTAACAGCAAAAGAGATGTACGAAGAGGTCACAAAGAGGGCCAAAGATCAGGACATTATCATCAAAGCAGCTGCAGTGGCAGATTACCGGCCAAAATCAGTGAGCAGTGAAAAGATGAAAAAGAAGGACGATGATCTGGCGATTCCAATGGAGCGTACAGATGATATCCTGAAGTTTCTGGGAGAGCATAAAAAAGAGCATCAGTTTTTATGCGGTTTTTCCATGGAGACGGAGAATATGCTGGAGAATTCCAGAAAAAAACTGGAAAAGAAGCATCTTGACATGATCGTGGCAAACAATCTGAAGGTAGAAGGGGCAGGATTTGCCGGAGATACCAATGTGGTGACGATCATTACCGGGCAGGAGGAAGTTTCACTCGGAAAAATGACGAAAGAGGAGACAGCCTTAAGGATCCTGGACGAAATTTTAAAAGCAACAAATTAATATGGAGACAGAATAAAAATTCTGTGCAAATCAGTATTGTATCTCGAAAGAGAATGATAACAAGGAGGCAATTTATGAATCAGACAACAAACAAAACACAGACAACAGGCAGCAGTGTGCGCACACGGCATATGGTACAGACGGCAATTTTTGGAGTTATTATTGTAATCATGGCGTTCACCCCTTTTCTCGGATATATCCCGCTGGGATTTACAAGAGCAACGATTATCCATATTCCGGTGATTCTGGCATCTCTTTTGATGGGACCAAAGACGGGAGCTCTGCTGGGACTGCTGTTTGGACTGACCAGCTTTATTAATAATACAGTGAATCCGACCGTGACTTCTTTTGTATTTACCCCATTTTACAGTATGGGAGAATTCAGCGGAGGGATCGGCAGCGTGATCATCTGTTTTGTTCCGCGTATTCTGACAGGAGTCGTTCCGCATTATATTTACAAATTGGTGAAAAAATGCAGCAAATCAACAGGTGTTTCCAAAATCGGACTGATTTTGGCGGGAGTAGGCGGTTCACTGACAAATACATTGTTGGTTATGAATTTGATTTATCTGTTTTTTAAGGATACGTATGCGGCGGCAAATGGAGTTGCGGTGAAAGCGGTTTATGGATTTATTCTGTCGATCATCGGAATCAACGGAGTTCCGGAGGCGATTGTTGCAGGAGTGCTCACGGCATTGATCGGAAGAACGCTGATGAAGAAAAATATGAAAGAAAGACTGGGATTTACACATGGTTTTAGCGATTGATATCGGAAATACAAATATAGTGATCGGATGTATTCAGAACAAGGAGTGTCTGTTTGTAGAAAGGCTCTCAACCGTTCATCAGAAAACAGAAATCGAGTATGCGATCGACATTAAGACAGTTCTGGATATTTATCATATTGATGTGGAGCAGATCGAGGGGGGAATTATTTCCTCGGTTGTACCACAGGTGACCAATGCAGCGAAACTGGCGCTGGAAAAAATTTTGAAAAAAAATGTAATGGTCGTGGGAGCCGGAGTAAAGACCGGACTGAATATCCGGATGGACAACCCTTCTTCAGTGGGAAGCGATCTGATTGTGGGAGCTGTTGCAGGTGTGGCACAGTATCCGGTACCGTTGATCATTTTTGATCTGGGTACGGCCAATACAGTTTGTGTGATCGATAAAAACAAAGACTATATCGGCGGGATGATCTATCCGGGAATTCAGGTGTCCGTGGATTCTCTGACTGCAAATGCATCTCAGTTGAGCGGGATCAGTCTGGAAGCACCGAAACAGATCATCGGGAAAAATACGGTAGACTGTATGAAGAGCGGCGTAATCTACAGTAGTGCATCGGCAATGGATGGCATTATTGATCGTATGGAAGAAGCTCTCGGAGAAAAAGCAACTGTAGTGGCAACCGGTGGACTTGCGAAAAAAATAGTACCTCATTGTAAACGGGAAATTACATTGGATGATGACCTTCTGTTAAAAGGGCTGGCGATCATATACGATAAAAACGTGAGTACGAACAGAAAATAATCAAATTTACAGAAATTACTTGAATTGCATGCCAGAAAGCACTATAATGGGGTGCAGATAAGAAATAAATCTTCGGGGTCGGGTGTAAGTCCCAACTGGCGGTAAAGTCCGCGACCTGTTTTCTGCTAAGAGTGGAGGATGGCTGAACCGGTGATCTGCAGATCAGAAATTCCGGTACCAACAGTAAAGTCTGGATGAAAGAAGATGTATGTGCAAAAAGGCAAGAGAGAGACCCTGGATTTTTTGATCCGGGGTCTGTTTTTGTCTTGGCACACAATCCGGAAGGTTTTCTTTCTTTATCAAAATTTTGATGTATTTTGAAGGAGAGAAAAAACATGAGTACACAAACAAACACAGCAGAGAAGAGTACACAGAAAATAGGTGCAAGAACACTGGCGCTTGTCGGAATGCTTTCCGCAGTTGCAGTGGTGTTGATGACATTCGACATTCCGCTTCCGTTTGCACCCACATTTTACAAGATTGATTTCAGTGAAGTACCGGTTCTGATTGGATGTTTTACAATGGGACCGCTTGCGGGTGTGGGAATTGAGCTGATCAAAAATCTGCTGCATATTGTTATCAGCGGAACTCAGACAGCGGGAGTTGGAGAGGTAGCCAACTTTCTGATCGGATGTGCATTTATTGTGCCGGCAGGATTGATCTACCATAAAAAGCATACAAGAACAGGTGCGTTGATCGGTATGGCATCAGGCACGGTATTGATGACGGTGATCGGAGGACTGATGAATGCATATGTATTGCTTCCGGTGTATGCCAAAGCATTTGGAATGCCGCTGAATGCTCTGGTAGAGATGGGAACAGCGATCAATGCAAAGATTACAAGTGTCTCAACACTGATCCTGTTTGCAGTGACACCGTTTAATCTTCTGAAAGGTGTGCTGGTGTCATTGATCGTATTTTTAATCTATAAGAAGATCAGTCCGATTTTTCGGATGAAGTAGAAAAATCAGGAAAACTTTTTCTGTTTATACAGATAATACCCAATAAAAAACAGTGCTGTCAAAAGCCAGGTGACCGGATAGCTGAAGATGATCGCAGAAATTGTCGGAGAAATCTTCAGCACGCCGATCAGCCAGGCGATTCGCATCACGCAGATACCAAGCAGCGTGATGATCACCGGCACGATGACATCACCGACTCCGCGCAGTGCACCGGCAAGTACTTCGATGAATACATATACAATGTACCAGGGAGTGATCAGGACAAGCATCTCACATCCGATCTGGATGACGGTCTCATCATTTGTAAACAGGCTGAACAAAATTTTTCTGGCTGCGATCAGGAAAATAACCAATACAGCGGATATCAGTGCGTCCATGATCAGGCAGACACGGGTACTCTTGCGGATCCGGTCCAGTTTTCCGGCGCCGTAGTTCTGACCCACAAAAGTAGTGATGGAGATTCCAAAGGCAGTGCTTACCATCCAGAAGATCGCATCCAGTTTTCCGTAGGCAGACCAGGCGGCAGAAGTATCTGTTCCAAAGGTGTTGACTGCGGATTGAATGGCGATATTGGTAATGGCAAACAGGATTGCTTCGAATCCGGTAGGAAGTCCAAGCTTCAACTGATTTTTCAGGACCGATCCGTGGAACCGGATGCGGGAGAAGGAAAGCTTTAACATTCCCTCCGAACGAAGAAGCTTGCGTGTCACGAGCAGGGCGCTGAATGCCTGGGAGATCAAGGTTGCAACGGCGACTCCCAGCACGCCCATGTGGAAAGCGACTACAAACAATACATCAAGTATGATGTTCAGCAGGCAGCAGGCAATCAGATAATAAAGCGGACGTTTGGAATCTCCCACGGCGCGCAGAATACTGGAACCCATATTATATAGGAAAACAAAAATAATACCTGCAAAATAAATCCGGAGATAGATCACGGAGTCCTGCATGATCTCATCGGGGGTGTTCATCAGTCGGAGCATAGATGGTGTAGCGAAAAATCCGATGATTCCGAGCAGGATTCCTCCCACGATGGAGATTGCATAGGCATTGTGAAGTCCGTCACTGGCAGCATGTTCATTTCTCGCACCGAAGTACTGGGCGATCAAAACAGAAGCACCCGAAGACAGACCGGTAAAAAAGCCCACGATCAGAGCCACGATCTGTGCAGAGGAACCGCCCACACTGGCAAGTGCTGCTTTTCCGACAAATTGTCCGACAATGACAGTATCAATGGTGTTGTATAGTTGTTGAAAAAAGGTTCCGAGCAAAATCGGAAAGAAGAACAATAGAAGTTGTTTCCAGATCACACCCTCGGTAATCTGATTTATCGGTTGTTTTTGTGTCATAATAATCCCCTTACTCTTAAAATAATCAAGTTGATAAACTCTCTCTTATGTAAAGAATATCAGATTTTACAAACGTTTAACAGAGAAAAATAGAAGTTCTGGGATAAAATAGAAGAAGGCAAAATAAAAAGAGGCAGAAAGAAAGGCAATGTCATTTAGTTAAGACATTGAGTCGGCAGCCTCTTGCAGAGCAAGGTATATAAAAATATATACCCTGCTCTTTTTTGTAAAAAATCCTTGACAAATATAGAAAAATTTGCGGCGAAGCCACTTAAATGTATTACATTTTGGAGGTAACGCTTATGATATTTGCGGAACATGTAAAAAACAAATTGTCATCTTTAATCCATAAAATGGCGATCGCCCCATGGTTGTTTTCAAAAAATCCAGAAGTTGATTTTTCACGGAACAGAAAACTTGATTTTGTATCTACAATTCAATTTCTTCTTTCTATGGAAAGTGGAAGCTAAAAAAAAGAATTGCTGGATTATTTCCAGTTCTCTGTCGATACCCCGTCTGCTTCAGCGTTCTGTCAACAGAGAAACAAACTACTTCTGGAGGCATTCCAGTTTTTGTTTTATGAATTTAATTCTTGTTTCTCATTCGAAAAAAAGTATAAGGATTATCAACTATTAGCTTGTGATGGCTCAGATTTGAACATTGCCCGTAATCCAAATGATGCAGGCACTTATTTTCAGTCTCAACCAACTGATCGGGGATTTCATCAGATTCATCTGAATGCTCTTTTCGACCTGTGCGAGAAGCGATATATTGATCTTGTGATACAACCTGCAAGGCTAGAAAACGAATCATTGGCAATGACACAAATGATTGACCGTTATAAAGGAGAGAAAAAAACAATTTTTATCGCAGACAGAGGATATGAAACATATAATATTTTTGCGCATGTCCAAGAAAAAGGAATGTATTATCTGATTCGTGTAAAGGATGGCGGTGGGGGAAGCATGACAGGAAGTTTTGACCTTCCTGATGAAAATGAGTTTGACCACGACATGCAACTTATATTAACCCGAAAACAGACAAAAGATGTGAAAGCTAAACCCAAAAAATTTAAATTTATTGCAAAATCCAGTCCATTTGACTATCTGGATTTATATGACAAAAAATTTTATACGTTGAATTTTAGAGTAGTAAGGTTTGCCATTTCAGAAGATTCGTATGAAAGTATAATTACCAATCTTCCAAAGGAAGATTTTCCAGTAGAAGAAATAAAGAAGGTTTATGCAATGCGATGGGGCATCGAAACATCGTTCAGGGAATTGAAATATGCTATCGGATTATGTTGCTTTCATTCAAAAAAGATGGAGTATATCATGCAAGAAATATACGCACGTTTAATCCTTTACAATTATTGTGAGCTCATTACAATGCATGTAATAATCCAACAAAAAGGTACAAAACATGTTTATCAAATGAATTACACAATAGCAATTCATATATGTCGTTATTTCCTGCGAAATGACATTTCCCCACCTGACGTTGAGACGCTGATACAGAAGAATCTTTTACCTGTAAGACCCGGGCGTTCCGACCCTCGCAAAGTCAAGCCTAAGTCAGCAGTAAGTTTTCTGTATCGAGTTGCATAACATCGATAAAAGTATATCGTTAATTTAGGCAGATAGCAATCTGTCTTTTTGTGCTGCATAAATATAAGAGCAAGTTTTTATAAAAGAAAAATCAGGCAAAGATAGTGAATTTTCTACCTCTGCCTGATAGGAATACATCTGCTTAATGTCTTAACTAAATGACATTGGGCTCACAGCTGCTCTCTTGTGTTATGTGTGAAATATTATTTGATCTGCTGTATACATTTCTCCAAAACATAGCGGATCGGTTTGAACAATACGAGACATACAATGAAATTGCTGATACAGTGTATGATATCGAATAGAAGTCCTGACGTCCAATATGCAAATGCACCGGAAATCCCGCCGATTGCAAAGTAGGGGATGGTACAGAGTGCTCCGAATGTAATACCATAGATCCCGGAGAGGATACTCCAGAACCATACGGAATCATTTTTCCGGAAAAGGAGAGTGATGAGTGCCTGTATGCTCCAGACATACAGGTAGTTTATCCACCAGAGTCCAAATCCATAGATCAGACCTTCCAGAAAAACAAAGATGTAAATGATAAAGAATACTTTCTTTCGAAACACAAGTGTATACACAAGGATCAAAAGGGTGACGATCTCAATATTGGGCAGGAAACCAAGGGAAACCTGAGCAGCCAGAAGGACTGCGCTCAGGATACCGTATATTACAATTTCCCGTGTTTTCATCAATATCCTTCTTTCAATGTAAGCTCAAATGCATCTCCGTCAGAAACTGGTGTCTGATCTGCGGAAGTGTTGACCTGTTCTCCGCCTTTTGTGATACACCACCATTGTTGTTTGGAATCATCCGCTGTTTCTTCATCCACAGTTGTAATAAACAGACCATATTCTCCAGACTCACCGTCCACGAGATTCTCGCTTTCTAAAACTTCTCCAAGATATTTTGCATCTGTGTCAAATTCGAAGACATTCTCTGTCTGGTCTCCGTGGATGACGGTCACCGTAATATGTTTTTCTCCTTCACTGGCTGCAGGCTTCATGTTCTGATATAAAACCCCGGCTCCAATGCACAGCAGGATTAAGATGACAATTCCTGCAATCAGTCCGCTTTTTTTCTTCATGTTTTTATCCTTTCTGCATTCTTATTTTTCATTTGAAATCATAAAGGTACATCCTGATTTTGTCAAGGAATATACATCTTACAGAAACAAACCGGTTTTAATCCATAGAGAAAAATATGAGAATTTTACGGGAAAAATTTCCGGTTGACAGTTTTTCTGTTTTATATTAGAATACCAAACGTAACATTTTTGTAATATTTGTAATATTTACGAAATTTAGTTCATATAATTTACAAGAACTACGTAATAATATTGCAATAATCAGGAGGTTATTTATTTATGAAACAGAGAAAACGATGGATGGCAGTACTTACTGTATGGACAATAGCGTTGTTATTTGCAGCAGGTTTCACGAGTCAGGCATCCGTTTCCAGTTCCAAGATGATTCAGGAAAAAAATAGCAAATATACAACAGGGGCAGGGGCGATTGCTGCTGCGATGGAGAGTATTCCGGCAGAGGCAGTAGAACTTACCAAAGCCGAGGCGCAGAAAGCGCAGGAAGCCAGAGAGCAGGCAGAAGCAGAAGCAAAACGAAAAGCGGAGGAAGAAGCTGCGAGAAAAGCGGCAGAAGAAGCTGCACGGGCACAGATCGCTGCAGAAGATCAGAAACTTCTGGCATCGATCATCTTCTGTGAGGCAGGAAATCAGCCTTATGAAGGACAGGTTGCGGTCGGAGCAGTGATCATGAACCGTGTCAGAAGTGGTGTGTATCCGAACAGTATTTCCGAAGTAATCTATCAGTCAGGGCAGTTTGGCCCGGCGATGACAGGATGGCTGGATACTGTCCGCAGCTCGGAAGGATATACGCAGACTGCTATGCAGGCAGCGGCAGATGCGATGGCGGGAGTCAATCCGATCGGAGACTGTCTGTATTTTGGAAATGGAAATTATGGAATTCAGATTGGAGATCATTTCTTCCATTAAAAATTGAATAAAGATAGAAAAGAATAAGTCGCTTTACGGAATAGACGCCCCCACGAGTTGCAACCTCGTGGGGGGGGGGCGTCTGCCCAGTTGGATATCAACTTCATTTGCCAAAGCAGACCCTATAACTGTATCTTCGAAAATGCTTCTGCAAAGGCATTGTTGATCGGTTCGTTCGCTTCTTTTGCCTGTTTTCGTAAATAATGATTCACGTCTTTTTTGCTTGCGCCCTTTCCTTCTTTTTTCTTTCGTTCCTCAAAAGAACTCAGTTTTTCTTTGTGTCCGCAGACGCAGATAAATCGTTGTCCGTCCCCTTTTCCTACAAGGTCCATTTTCTTATGGCATACCGGGCAACGGGCATTGGTATGGCGGGAGATGGTTTCTTTGTGTCCGCACTCCCGATCCTGGCAGACAAGCATTTTCCCGTGCTTACCGTTGACTTCCAGCATGAATTTGCCACATTCCGGACATTTGGTGCGGGTCATGTTATCGTGGCGGAAGGTACCGTCCGCAGATTTAATCTCTTGAATGAGTGCTTTGGTGTAATGTTCGATTTCTTTCATAAAGGCTTTATCGGATTCTTTTCCTTTTGCGATTGCCTGCAGGCGCATTTCCCAGGAAGCAGTCAGTTCCGGACTTTTTAAATCAGAAGGAACGAGGGAGAGAAGCTGTTTTCCTTTGGAGGTGATGTGAATCTCATTTCCCTTTTTCTCCATCAGAAAACTGTTGAATAATTTTTCGATGATATCTGCTCTGGTGGCGACTGTACCGAGTCCTCCGGTCTCTCCCAGCGTTTTTACGACATCCTTATCCTTATGTTTGAGATACTTGACCGGATTCTCCATGGCGGCGATCAGAGTACCTTCGGTGAAGCAGGCTGGCGGTTTGGTCTTGCCTTCTGTGATCGTCAGTGCGGTGACAGGAAGTGTCTCGCCTTTTTGCACATCCGGCAGGGAAATCTGGGAGAATGTGGTTTGTTCTTCGTCCTCGTCTTCGCCGTCAGTATAGCCCGACTCATAAACTTCTCTCCAGCCGGCAGATTTGATAAAATTGCCTTTCGCGCTAAAGCGTTCTTCGCCGATGGTGCCGCTGATGGAAGTCTCTTCATACTCGCAGGCAGGAGAGAGAACCGCCAGAAACCGGCGCACGACCAAATCGTAAATTTTGCGCTCTTCATTGCTCATGTGGTCAAGCTGCACAAACTGTTCGGTCGGGATGATTGCATGGTGATCAGACACTTTGCTGTCATTGACAAAGGATTTATTTGCCTGAAGTTTTTGCATGGAAAGCCGTCCGGCAATCTTGCTGTAAGGACCTACTGCGCAGGCTTTTAAGCGTTCCTTTAAAGTCGGCACGATATCGGTAGTGAGGTAACGGGAATCGGTACGAGGGTAGGTGAGTACTTTGTGATTCTCGTAAAGTCTTTGCATGATATTGAGGGTCTGTTTTGCGGAAAATCCGAATTTCTGGTTGGCTTCCCGTTGAAGTGCAGTCAGGTCATACAGTGCAGGTGCGAATGTTTTTTTCAGCTTTTTGCGTACATCCGTTACAAGCAGTGACGGAGCGGAGGCCTGTTTGATCGCCTGGATGCGGTCTTTATCAAAGGAGCGGGAAGAGCCGGATCTGGCATCTGTCCATGTAAATGTGATTCCGCCAACCGCAGCTTTGAGTCCGTAATAAGGAACCGGCTTGAAGGTGCGGATCTCTTCTTCTCTGGCAGCGATCATAGCGAGTGTCGGGGTCTGGACACGTCCGCAGGAGAGCTGTGCATTGTATTTGCAGGTCAGCGCTCTGGTGGCATTGATCCCGACCACCCAGTCGGACTGTGCACGGGCAACAGCAGCGCGGTACAGTGGCTCGTAGGATTTGCCGGGGCGCAGATTCTGAAAACCTTCCCGGATGGCTTTGTCTGTAACGGAGGAGATCCAGAGTCGCTTCAGCGGCTTCTGATTTCCGGCTTTGTCAAGGATCCAGCGTGCCACAAGTTCCCCTTCTCTGCCGGCATCGGTTGCAATGATGATATCAGAGACATCTTTCCGGAAAATCAGCTCTTTGACAGCGTGGAACTGGCGGCCGGTCTGTTTGATGACTACCAGCTTCCAGTGCTCTGGGAGCATGGGAAGCGTATCCATGTTCCAGGTCTTGTACTGTTCGTCGTATTGCTCCGGATCAGCCAGTGTGACAAGGTGACCCAGCGCCCATGTGACGATATAGTCTGTTCCTTCTATATAAGTATTTGTTTTTTTATTGCAGTGTAAAACCCGGGCGATGTCCCTGCCCACGGAAGGTTTTTCTGCAATGACGAGATGCTTCATAGTGTTTCTCCTTCTTCTGTTTAAAATATTCAGACGTTATGGAAGCCTTTTCCGATGATCTCACTTGTATTGGAGATGAGAATAAATGCGGAAGGTTCTTCGTCTTTGATAAAATTACGGAGCCGGACAGCCTGCGGGCGGTTCAGTGCCGTGAAGATGACGTATTTGTCTTTTCCGGAAAACGCGCCCTGTGCATGGCAGACAGTAGCGCTTCGGTTTAATTCCTGTACAATAAAGTCGCAGATCGGCTTTGGATTGTCACATACTACGTTAAAGTATTTGGAAAGATTGAAACTTTCAATAAAAGTATCGATCATAAACGAGCGGATTGCAAGTCCAAGGAATGAATACAGCCCTGTTGCAATGTCGAACATGAAGCAACCAGCAACGGTGATCAGCACATCTGTGATCAAAAGAGCATGTCCGATATCTACGCTGGAATATTTTTTCAGGATCATGGCAATGATATCCGTACCGCCGCTGGAAGAGCCGATGTTAAACAGGATCGCGGAACCAAGAGACGGAAGCGCGATGGCAAAACAAAGCTCCAGCATCGGCTGATTTGTCAGTGGTGCACTCATCGGATAGATCCGCTCCAGTGCGGAGAGCGCAACTGACAACAGAATGCTGCAGTAGGCAGTCTTTGCGGCAAATTTTTTGCCGAGAATAAAAAATCCGATGATCAGCAGAATCATGTTAGTGATAAAGTTGAAATCTCCTGCGGACATCACGCCGGTTTTGGCAACGAGAACCGCAAGACCGGTGATTCCTCCAAATGTAAAATGATTTGGAAATTTGAAAAAATAAGTGCCTGCCGCCATCACCAGTGTACTGAAGGTCAGCAGGAAAAAATGTCGTAGTTTACTTTTCATGTCGAATACCCCCGAATAAGATAAGAAAATTGTAGCTTGTGCTTTCTCAAAAGTCAATGAATTATCGTCGGATTATTGGAAATACTAACTTTCAACAAGGAGGGTGAAAAAAGATGTATCAGGATTTACCGATTCAGGATATTTACGCAAGAGAAATTTTAGACTCCCGGGGCAATCCGACGGTAGAAGTGGAGATACTTGCCGGGGAGAAAATCGTGGGAAGAGCAGCGGTTCCATCCGGCGCATCAACGGGAAAATTTGAAGCAGTAGAGCTTCGTGACCGGGAGAAGCGGTATGGAGGAAAAGGGGTAGAGCAGGCGGTGCGTCACGTCAATGAAGAAATCGCCGAGGCTCTGATTGGAAAAAATGTGTTGGCACAAACGGAGATCGATCATATTTTAAAGGAACTCGACGGCAGCATTGACAAGCATAATCTGGGGGCAAATGCAATCTTAGGTGTCTCGCTGGCTGCGGCAAAGACCGCTGCGGCTGCACTTAGGATTCCGCTGTATGACTATCTTGGAAATGTAGGAGAAAAGGTAATGCCTATTCCTATGATGAATGTGTTAAACGGCGGTGCTCATGCGGACAATAATCTGGATATTCAGGAGTTTATGCTGGTTCCTTATGGACCGGACAGCTTTAAAGAAAGATTGCGCATGGGGACAGAAATTTATCACGTACTGCGAACACTTTTGAAGCAAAAAGGATTGACTACAGCTGTCGGGGACGAGGGCGGATTTGCACCGGAATTGAGAGATTCCAGAGAGGCGATTGAATTTCTGATCGAGGCAGCACATCAGGCGGGATATCAGCCGGGAAAAGATGTAGGGATTGCTTTAGATGTGGCGGCTTCAGAAATTTACCGGGCAAAAGAACAGCGGTATTATTTTGTGGGGGAAAGCAAAAAGAGCGGGAAAAAGATCGCGAGAACATCGGATGAGATGATGGAATACTATGAAAGATTGATTCTGGATTATCCAATCTATTCCATTGAGGATCCGTTGGATGAGGAGGATTGGGATGGCTGGAGCAGACTGACAGCAAAAATTGGGGAGAAAGTACAGCTTGTAGGAGACGATCTGTTTGTGACCAATCCGGAGAGAGTCGCATTGGGGATAGCAAAAAAAGCAGCTAATTCGGTGCTGATCAAGGTGAATCAGATCGGGACACTGACAGAGGCGGCAAGAGCGGTGGAACTGGCGCATCAGGCAGGGTATCGGACGATTATGTCTCACCGATCTGGTGAAACGGAAGATACCACGATCGCGGATCTGGCGGTGGCATTTCATACCGGACAGATCAAAACCGGTGCACCGTGCCGCTCGGAACGTGTGGCAAAATATAATCAGTTGCTTCGAATTGAAGAAACATTGTGGAAATCCATGTGATGAGAGGACCATTCCGGAGAGAGTGAGAGATCTTTTTCCGGAGTGGTCATTTTATTTTACAAACTGTACATATTTGATATTGACAGTAATTACAATTTGAGATATACTGTACTTACAAGGCGAGTACAGATATGACAGAAGGAGTGATGAAGTGGAAATTATTTTAAGTAATGCCAGTCCGAAACCAATCTATGAGCAGATCACTTCCCAGATAAAAGCCATGATCATGAACGGAGAGCTGAAGGCAGGAGACCCGATGCCGTCCATGCGAAAGCTTGCAAAGGAGCTTCACGTCAGTGTGATCACGACACAGAGAGCTTATGATGATCTGCAAAAGGACGGATTTATCGTGACAGTTCCGGCAAAAGGAACCTTTGTATCTGCACAGAACCAGGACTTTATCCGGGAGGAGAACAGAAGACGGGTAGAACTGCTTTTAACAGATGCGGTAGAACTGGCAAAGGAAAACGGAATTGAACTTGAGGAATTGAGAACGACATTAGACGTATTGTATCAAGAGGAGGATGTGTGATGGAATTTGCACTGGAAGTCAAAGGACTGCGTAAAACATACAAAGAATTTGGATTAAAAAATATTTCGATGAAATTGCCCAAGGGCTGTGTGCTCGGGCTGATCGGAGAGAATGGCGCCGGAAAATCTACCCTGATTAATGCGATTCTCGGGCTGATTGAATGCGACTATGAGTCTTTAAGGATTTTTGGACAAGAGTATGCAGGAAATGAAAAGCAGATCAAAGAAGAGATTGCGGTGATCTTTGACAAGACCTGTTATGATCTGAATTTTACACCGCTGTTTATCGGAAAGATATTGAGTAATGTGTATTCCAACTGGGATATGGAAAAATATCATATGTATCTGGATCGGTTTGAACTGCCGAAGAAAAAGAAATTAAAAGAATTTTCCAAGGGAATGAAGATGAAAATGGAATTTGCCGCAGCCCTAAGCCACGATCCCAAGCTTCTTATTCTGGATGAGGCGACAAGCGGTCTGGATCCGGTATTCCGGGACGAGATTCTGGATATTCTCAGAGAGTACACCGAGGATGAAGAACATACGATTCTGATGTCCTCTCATATTACCAGTGATCTGGATAAGATTTCGGATTATATCGCATTTATTCATGATGGGGAGTTGTTGTTTACAAAGACCTATGATGAGCTTCAGGAAAATTACGGCGTCTTAAACTGTGGACAGCGGATCTTTGACGCACTGAACCGGGAGGATATTGAGGCATACAGAAAGGATTCCTATGGATATCGGGTTCTGGTCAACAATAAGCAGGGAATCCGGAAGGTATTTTCAGATCTGGAGATTGAACAGGCAACGATCGAAGACGTGATGCTGTACTGCGTGAGAGGAGAGAAAGTGGCATGAGAGGGATTATTTTAAAAGATTTATATGAGGGATTCTGTATTAAGAAGAATCTGATCAACTGGCTGGCTTCTATGATATTTACGTCTGCGCTGACAGCGATCAGTGAATTTATGAGAGGTGCCTATGGATTTTTGCTGATTGTAGTACTCCTATTTCCTGTGATGGGAAGTACGCTGCTTCAGATGACGGTGGAACAGGATGAAAAGGCAGAATTTGACCGGATTCAGCTCACCTATCCGCTGAGCAAAAGCGAGATTGTTCTGTCCAAATATCTGGGCGGTCTGATCGTACAGGGAGGTATGACACTTTATTCATTTGTGTTTGTATTGATCTATGTGTATGGATATCGGACGATCACCCTGGAAGACGCACTTCCGACATGGGGAATCGGTGTAGTCGGAGGTGTGATTTACTTTGCAGTGAGCTATGTAGCATATTTCTGGCTTGGTAATTTGAAAGGTGTGATTTTTACATTTCTTGCGATGGTAGGACTTGTAATTGCGTTTTTGCTCAGCGTGTTTAATATCGGGCTGGAGGAAATCATGCAGGTGGAAAAAAGTATTTGGATCATTGGTTGTCTGGTGATGGCAGCAGTGTTGATGGTGATCAGCTACTTTCTATCTCTGAAAATATACACAAAAAAACATTCTTGAAATAGTTATTTTGCACAAAATATTTATGCAGAAGAAATGTTGACATGTAAACAATATAAATAATAGAATAAATAAGAACAAAACCTATTTGCAGCAGAGACAGGACTGGTTTTTCGTGCAGATAGGTTTTTATTATGTATTAAGAAGGGGAAAAGATG
Source organism: Mediterraneibacter gnavus ATCC 29149 (assembly GCF_008121495.1). Taxonomy (NCBI): domain Bacteria; kingdom Bacillati; phylum Bacillota; class Clostridia; order Lachnospirales; family Lachnospiraceae; genus Mediterraneibacter; species Mediterraneibacter gnavus. The sequence continues at coordinate 1,839,411 of NZ_CP043051.1, forward strand.
CGGATAGACAGGATATTGAACAACAATGTCGTGATCATAAAAGATGAGAATGGAGAAGAGCAGGTTGTCTGCGGAAAAGGAATCGCCTACAAGAAAAAGGCGGGAGACCTTTTATCAGAAAAGCTGATCAACAAAGTGTTTGTTTTGAAGGACACTGCTCAGAAACAGCATTTTCAGGAGATTATCTCTGAGATTCCTGTGGAATATATTCAGATCACGACAGAGATTGTGGAGATGCTCACACAAACACTGGAAAGAAAACTAAATGAAGCAATCTATATTTCATTAAGCGACCATATTTATATGGCAATCACCAGATATCTGGACGGTGTTGTGGTGAAGAATTCCATGCTGTGGGATATCAAGCGTTTTTATGAGAAAGAATATCAGGCGGCGAAGAAGGTCTGGAAGATGATCAATCAGACGTTCAAGGTAGAATTACCGGAAGATGAGATTGGTTTTATTACCCTGCACATTGTCAATGCAGAGATGGACAATGAGAACTTAAAGCAGACGATGGAAGTCACAAAGCTGATGCAGGAGATTTCCAATATTGTCCGTTATTATTTTTCCGTAGAGTTTAATACAGAATCGGTTTATTATTATCGTTTTATTACCCATTTGAAGTTCTTTGCACAGCGTCTTCTGACAGATAAAGAGTATGAAGACGATCAGGACAACGAACTTTTCAATACAATTCGGCAAAAGTACCGCACTTCTTATAAGTGTGTGGAAAAAATCGCAGAGTTTATATCGCGTAAATATGAAAAGGAACTTTCAGATGAAGAAAAATTATATCTGACCATTCATATTGAACGCGTTATATATAAGAGCAGAGATTAGCGAATCATCGGAAGCGCGCACAGATGAGGAGTGTTTCTGCTTTGTCAGGATGGTAACATTAAGTTGGCTACACCTTTATACAATGAAAACTGTATATAAGGAGGATGACATGGGTAAATACTCAAGTTTAGCCGCAGACATTATTAAAAATGTCGGTGGAAAAGAAAATGTTGAAAGTTTAAGACACTGCGTTACAAGATTAAGATTCCGTCTGATTGATGAATCCATCGCAAATGATGAGGTCATCAAAAATATGGACGGTGTGGTGACCGTGATGAAAGCCATGGGAGAATACATGGTAGTCATCGGGGAGCACGTGGCGGATGTATACGATGAAGTATGCAGCCAGCTTGGCTTAGACGCCATGCAGGCAGAGAACAAAGAACAGAAAAATGCGAAAAAGAAGAGTCCCCTCGAGAAAGTTCTGGGAACAATCATGGGTGGTATGGGACCGACTCTTCATCTGCTCTGTGCCTGCGGTATTATCAAAGGGCTGTTAGTCCTTCTGACATTTGTCGGAATCAAACCGACAGATGGAATTTATATGCTGATGAATGCAGCAGGAGACTGTTTCTTCTATTTCCTGCCGCTGATTCTTGGATTTAACTTTGCAAAAAAATTCCAGATCGATCCATTCTTCGGACTGATCCTGGCAGCTGCAATGTGTTATCCGGCAATTCAGAATGTAGACATCAATTTATGGGGATATGTCGTAAATACGACCTATACTTCTACATTCCTGCCGATTTTATTTGGTCTTCTGGCAGCAGTTCCGCTGTATAAGTGGTTTGACAAAGTGCTTCCGAAGATGATCAAAGGTTTTATGACACCGATGCTTACATTGATCATTATTTTCCCGCTGACCTTTATTGTGATCGGACCTCTGGCAAATATGATCGGTGCGGGACTTAATGTTGTTCTCACAAGTATCTGTGAATTCTCACCGCTGCTTGCAGGACTGATTCTGGGCGGATGCTGGCAGATTTTTGTATTGTTCGGTATCCATGGTGTTCTTACAATTTTTGCGTTTATGGATCTGCTCGCAGGAAATCCAAGCCAGCTGCTGGCATTTTCCTACGGTGCATCCTTTGCTACATGCGGAGTTCTGCTCTCAATCATCTTAAAGACAAAAGATGCAAAACTCAAAGAAGTGGCACTGCCGTCCTTTATTTCTGCAATCTTCGGAGTGACAGAGCCGGGAACTTACGGTGTGACACTTCCTCGTAAGAAGATGTTTGCCATCTGCTGTATCGGTGGTGCTGCAAGTGGTGTTGTAGTTGCACTCAGCAACCTGGCGATGTACAGCTATGCGGGAATGGGAATCATCGGTCTTCTTGGATTTGTCAATCCGGACGGACCGAACTTTATCGGAATCGCATTATCTGCGATCGTTCCGTTTGTGGTATCTTTTGTTCTTGGTATGCTGGTTTACAAAGATTCCGATTATGAATATTTGAATGATGTAGTAGAAACAGACATCAAGTCAGTGTCAAAAGAAGAGAAGACGGAAGAGAAAAAAGAAGCTGCTCCGGCGCTTTTAAAAGAAAAAGAGATGCTCGCAATGCCGGCAGACGGTATGATCAAGCCACTTTCCGAAGCGGCAGATGAGGCATTTGCGAATGAAGCGCTTGGAAAGGGTTGTCTTGTAATCCCGGAAAATGGAAATGTATATGCACCGTTTGACGGTACTGTACGTGTGCTGTTCCCGACAAAACATGCGATCGGGCTTGCCAGTGAGGGTGGATGTGAAGCGCTCATCCACATCGGAATCAATACGGTGAATCTGGATGGAAAATATTTCGAAACTCATGTACAGCAGGGAGACTGCGTGAAAAAAGGGCAGCTTCTTGTATCCTTTGAGAAAGAAAAAATCGAACAGGAAGGTTACAGCTGTGAGATTCCTGTGATCATAACAAACACGGATGAGTATTTGGATATTGTAGAAAAAGATCATGACCGCCATGTACATGGTGAGGACATGCTGCATGTGATTCGATGAAAGGAGTAAAAGAGCAATGAGTTTTCCAAAGAATTTTTACTGGGGCGGCGCTACAGCCGCGAACCAGTGTGAAGGCGGCTGGAACGAAGGTGGAAGAGGACCGGCCAAAACAGATGTGACAACAGGTGGTTCCGCAAAGAAATCAAGAGGGATCACGTACCGCATGCCGGACGGAACAGAAGGCATGGTGGGCGGATTTTCCCGGATACCGGAAGGTGCATCCTATGCAGTGCTGGACGGATATTATTATCCGAACCACAAGGCGATTGATTTTTATCATCATTATAAAGAAGACATTGCATTATTTGCAGAAATGGGATTTAAGATGTTCCGTATGTCGATTTCCTGGTCCCGGATTTTCCCGAAGGGAATTGAAGAGGAGCCCAACCGTGAGGGAATCGAATTTTACCGGAATGTATTTACAGAACTGAGAAAATACGACATCGAGCCGCTTGTGACGATGTGCCATTATGATACACCACTGTATCTGGAGGAAGTGTTAGGCGGATGGACGAACCGTCAGTTGGTGGATGCGTTTGAAAAATATGCAAAAGTGATCTTTGAAGAATATAAAGGACTGGTCAGATACTGGCTTACATTCAATGAGATCAACAGTCAGCTGATGATGAAGAATTTCGTTCCGAATGCTCCGAAACAGATGCTGGAAAATGCGTATGCAGGACTTCACAATCAGTTTGTGGCAAGCGCCAGAGCGGTAAAGCTTGCTCATGAGCAGTATCCGGAATATGTGGTAGGATGCATGATCGCAGGTATGACGACATATCCGCTGACTTGTGATCCGCAGGATGTTCTGCGTGCACAGCATAAGATGCAGGAAGATTTCTATTACAGCGGGGACGTGATGATCCGCGGACATTATCCGGTATTTGCGAAGAGAATGTGGAGAGAAGACGGCGTGTCATTTGAAGTCCCGGAAGAGGATTTGGAGATTTTAAAAGAAGGAAGAGCCGATTTCTTCAGTTTTTCCTACTACAGCACAAGCTGTGAGACGACACATACAGATGCACCAAAAGACGGGGCAGGCAATCTGGTACTCGGATATAAAAACCCATACATCCAGTATTCTGACTGGGGATGGGGTATGGATGCGGACGGACTGCGATACATTCTGAATGAGATCTATGGACGTTATCAGGTGCCGATTATGATTGTAGAAAACGGACTCGGTGCGATTGATACTGTAGAAGCGGATGGAAGCATCCATGATGACTATCGTATCGCATATTTGAAGGATCATGTCAGAGCAATGTCAGAGGCAATCGATGACGGAGTAGAACTGATCGCATTTACACCGTGGGGATGTATTGACCTTGTCAGCGCATCTACCGGAGAGATGAGAAAACGATATGGCTTTATCTATGTAGATATGGATGATGACGGAAACGGATCTATGGAAAGAAGCAGAAAAGATTCTTTCTACTGGTATAAGAAGGTCATTGCATCCAACGGAGAAGAATTAGAATAAGAGACAGGGGACTATTCGAAAGAGTAGTCCCTTTTGTGTAAAAGGTTAAAAATCTGCCACATTTTTCTGAAACAGTAAAATAATGACATAAAGTAGTAGTTTTGTAAATTTACTTTCCGAATTGATTATGTTATAACCATTACAAATCTTCAGTTTAAGGTGAAGAAGGAGGTTAAGAGAGGTATAGTCAGTAAGATTTTATTTTAAATTTTGAGAGGAAAAAGGGTATACATGAAAACAAGGAGAAAGAAACAGACAAAACGTGTTCTGGCCAGTGCACTGGCAGCAGTGGTTGCAGCATCTGCAGTTCCGGTTTCCAATTCAGTCGTTCATGCAGAAGAATCTCAGGACAGGAGCGAATTAAAGCTGAGATATACAAGCGCAGCACCGGATAGTTATGATGGATGGGAAAAATGGTCTCTTCCAATCGGAAACAGTGGAATCGGGGCAAGTGTATTTGGTGGTGTGCAGACAGAGCGTATTCAGTTGAATGAGAAGTCACTCTGGTCCGGCGGACCAAGCGAAAGCCGTCCGGATTATAACGGAGGAAACCTGGAAGAAAAAGGAAGAAACGGACAGACAGTAAAAGAGATTCAGCAACTGTTTGCTAATGGGGACAATGATGCAGCAAGCAGTAAGTGTGGAGAACTGGTAGGTTTAAGTGATGATGCAGGAGTAAACGGATACGGATATTATCTGAGTTACGGAAATATGTATCTGGATTTTAAAGGTATCTCGGACAAAGACGTTGAAAATTACGAGAGAACACTGGATCTGAATACGGCAATTGCCGGAGTTGAGTATGATAACGGGGATACACATTATACTCGTGAGAACTTTGTAAGTTATCCGGACAATGTACTTGTGACACGACTGACTGCGGAAGGTGGCGATAAGCTGAATCTGGATGTCAGAGTGGAGCCGGATAATGAAGCAGGCGGTGGAAGCAACAAAAATACAATACAGGCGCAGTCTTACCAGAGAGAGTGGGAAACAACAGTTAAGGATGCGCTGATTTCCATCGACGGACAGCTGAAAGACAATCAGATGAGATTCAGCTCTCAGACAAAGGTTCTGACAGAAGGCGGAACAACAGAAGACGGAGACGAAAAGGTCACAGTCAAGGATGCAAAGGCTGTTACGATTATTACATCGATTGGAACAGATTACAAGAATGATTATCCGGTATATCGCACAGGGGAAAGCCAGGAGCAGGTCGCTTCCAGAGTGCGTGCTTATGTAGATAAAGCAGCAGATACTGTAGTAAATGATTCTTATGATACTTTGAAACAGGCACATGTGGATGATTACTCTTCTATCTTTGGCCGTGTCAATCTGGATCTTGGACAGGTTCCTTCTGAGAAGACAACAGATAAACTGTTGAAAGCTTATAATGATGGTTCAGCAAGCGAGCAGGAGAGACGCTACCTGGAAGTGATGCTGTTCCAGTACGGCCGTTATCTGACAATTGAGTCTTCCAGAGAGACACCGGAAGATGATCCGTCCAGAGCGACACTTCCGTCTAACCTTCAGGGAATCTGGGTTGGAGCGAACAGCTCAGCATGGCATTCTGACTATCATATGAATGTTAATCTGCAGATGAACTACTGGCCGACCTATTCTACGAATATGGCAGAGTGTGCGCAGCCGTTGATTTCGTACGTAGATTCTTTAAGAGAACCAGGACGTGTTACTGCAAAAATTTATGCAGGTGTGGATCAGGGATTTATGGCACATACCCAGAACAATCCGTTTGGATGGACTTGTCCGGGATGGTCATTTGACTGGGGATGGTCACCGGCAGCGGTACCGTGGATTCTTCAGAATTGCTGGGAATACTATGAATTTACAGGTGATGTATCCTATATGCAAAATTACATCTATCCAATGATGAAGGAAGAGGCAATTTTCTACGATAATATTTTGATAGATGATGGAACCGGACATCTGGTATCTTCACCAAGTTATTCACCGGAGCATGGACCAAGAACGGCAGGTAATACTTATGAGCAGACACTGATCTGGCAGTTATATGAGGATACTATCAAAGCAGCAGAAACTCTTGGTGTTGATGCGGATCTGGTGGCAACATGGAAAGATCATCAGTCCAGGTTAAAAGGACCGATCGAGATTGGCGATAGCGGACAGATCAAAGAGTGGTATGAAGAAACGACTGTAAACAGTATGGGACAGGGATACGGGCACAGACATATTTCCCATATGCTGGGACTTTTCCCGGGAGATCTGATCTCATCTGATACACCGGAGTACTTTGAGGCAGCAAGAGTGTCCATGAACAACCGTACAGATGAAAGTACCGGCTGGGGAATGGGACAGCGAATCAATACATGGGCAAGACTGGCAGATGGAAACCGTGCATATAAGCTGATCACAGATCTGTTTAAAAACGGAATTATGACCAATCTCTGGGATACGCATCCGCCATTCCAGATCGACGGAAACTTTGGGATGACATCAGGTGTTGCAGAGATGCTTCTGCAGAGCAACATGGGATATATCAATATGCTTCCTGCACTGCCGGATGCATGGGCATCAGGAAGTGTCAGCGGACTGGTTGCACGCGGAAACTTTGAAGTATCCATGAACTGGAAGAACAAACATCTGACAAGCGCAGAGATTCTTTCAAATAACGGAGGAACAGCAACTGTTCAGGTTCCAAATGCTTCCTTTGCAACAATTACAGATGCAAATGGAAATGTTGTAGATGTAAAAGTAGAATCTCAGGACAGAGTTTCCTTTGAGACACAGGCCGGACAGACGTATTATGTCAAAGATGTTCCTGTGAAAGGGGAGGCACCGACAGGATTATCTGCAAAACGTACAGATGATAATACAGGAAAACTGACATGGGATGAAGTCAAGACGAAAAAAGACAAAGACATTACTTACAATGTATATCGTCAGATTGAGTCCGGAGACGTACAGAAAATTGCAGGCGGTGTAGAAAAAACAGAATACATTGATAAAAATGCAGATAAGGCATTGGGTACGATCCGATATCAGGTATCAGCAGTAGTCGATGGCAAAGAGACAAAGCTCAGTGAAAAAGTAGAGCTGACAGAGCCGCTTGGAGCAGGAAAGATTGATAATAAGGATCCGCATATTGTGTATACAGGTGCATGGGGTGACTGGGACACAGCAAACGAAGGCAACTACAAGGATACGATCAAGTATCTGAACAAACCGACAGGAAAAGAGACTGTAGAACTGGAGTTTGTGGGAACAGGCATCGAAGTGATTACTTGTACAAATACAGACCGTGGAAAATACGAAGTATTTATTGACGGAGAGTCTTGCGGAAAGGTAGATACATACAGTTCTACTACAAAACGTCAGCAGGTTGTATTTAAAAAGGATGATCTGAAGCATGGTACACATACATTAGAGCTGAAAGTGCTCAATGAAAAAGTAGATGCAAGTTCTGGTACAAAAGTAGAACTGGATGCTCTGAATATTCTGGATAATACGATCACACTGCCGGAGAAAGTAGAAGTATCTACAGTTTCCGGAATTACAACGATCGGAAAAGAAGGCACTGTACAGATGCAGGCAAAAGTAACACCGGGAGATACAAAAGACAAGAGTGTTACATGGACTTCTTTTGATACAAGCATCGCATCCGTAGATGAAAACGGACTGGTGACAGTTCACAAGAAAAACGGAGAAGTGACGATCACAGCAACAGCAAATGCCGATTCTGAAGTGAGCGGAAGCTGTAAACTGACTGTGGCACTCTTTGGAGACCTTGGTTCCGGAGAGACGATCGTAGAAGATGCATCTGAGGATGGAAAGAGAAATGATGCGATTAGCTGGAGCGGCTCTGAATGGTCTACATGGGCTGGAGAGCCGGAGAAACATCATGGAAAGACAAAGACAGAAGTTCCTTCAACTGGAAACCAGGCAGGTAAATATTTTGAATATACGTTTACAGGAACTGGAATTGAAGTTTATGCACAGAAACATGCAAACTTTGCAAGTTATGATGTAAGCATTGATGGTGGAAAAGCTGAAAATGTATCATTAGCGGGATCCGGTGGAGGAGATCCACAGCAGAAGATTTTTGAAGCAAAAAATCTTGAGAACAAACAGCATACAATCAGATGCACAATTGTAGCTCGTGACGGAAAAACACAGGCAAACCTTGACTACTTAAAAATCTTCGCACCGGTACAGGCAGCGGAGGTGAATAAAGCGGATCTTCAGACAGCCATCGAAAGCGGGGCCGGACTCATAGAGGGCGCATATGATGCGGACAAATGGGAAGCATTTAAGGAAGCATACAAAGTGGCAGTAGAAGTAATGAATAATGCGGATGCAGATCAGGATGCGGTTGAAAAAGCAGCAGCAGCTCTGAATGCGGCGATGGAAGCACTTGGAGATCCAAATGTTCCGGAAATCGGAGAAGTACAAGGAGAAGCAGTACATGTTGAAAGTTCAGCTGTGATTCTGGAATGGGGTCAGGTAAAGGGTGCAGCATCTTATCTTGTAAAATGGAATGATCAGGAAGTCAAGACCTCAGATACGCGGATCCGGATTGAAGGATTGGAATCGGGTGTGACTTATGACTTTAACATTTTTGCGCTGAATACAAAAGATGTGCCGTCTGAAAATGCGATTGAAATTCACGGAATTACAACAACAGATGTGGTAAAACCGGGAGTCGTTACAGAAATCAAAGCAACACCTGTTGATGAGGATTCAGCAAAGCTGACATGGACAGCACCGGCTGACACAGACGTGGCAAGCTATAATATTTATCAGAATGGTGTGAAGATCGGGGACAGTAAGAACACAGAATTTACAATGGATAAACTGGAAGTCGGAACTGTTTATGAGGTACGTATTACAGCAGTAGATAACGCAGGAAATGAATCAATTCCAGCTCCATTTAAGTTTACATTTACAGAGCCGGAAAAAGAGAACTTCACATTGAAGGCAGCAGCGAATGCAGAAGAAATGGGAATCGTGAGTGTAGAACCACAGCAGGATTCCTATGAAGCAGGAACTGAGGTAACAGTCAAAGCAGAAGCGAAGGAAGGATTCCGCTTTGTAAACTGGACAAAGACCGGAACAGAGGAAGAAGTCAGCACAGAAGCAGCATACAAGTTTGCAATCACAGAAAATACAGATCTGACTGCAAACTTTGTGAAAGAAGAAGTGCCAGAAGAAATCTTCCATGTAACGATCAAAGCCAATGACAATACAATGGGAACTGTAACCATTGATTCAGCAGACGGAAGCTACAAAAAAGGAGAAAAAGCAGAAGTTATCGCAGTGGCAAACGAAGGATTCCGTTTTGTAAACTGGACCGATGCAGAAGGAAACGTGATCAGTGAGTCCAATCCATATGTATTTGAGGTGACAAAGGATCTGGATCTGACTGCAAACTTTGAAAAGATCCCTGCAGAAAAATATACATTCTCTGTTGCAGCAAATGATGAGAAGATGGGAAGCGTTGCAGTAGAACCGCAGCAGGATACCTATGAGGCAGGAACCGAGATCAAGGTGAGTGCAGTGCCGGCATCCGAGGATTATGAATTCGTAGGATTCACAAAGAAAGGAACCCAGGAGATTGTCAGCAAGGAGAATCCGTACGTATTCCAGATCCAGGAAAATATGGAACTGACTGCAAACTTTAAAGAAGTAGAGCATTCCTACCTGATCTATGTAGAGTCACCGGATCCGCAGATGGGAACGGTCACAATGGATCCTGCAAATGAAGGAAACATCTACAAAGAGGGAACAGAGATCACGGTGAAAGCAGAGCCGAAGGATGGATATGAGTTTACCCAGTGGCTGGAAGTGACAGAAGCAGATGGAGAAGAAGTTCTGACACCAGTAGAAGGCGCTCAGGCAGAATACAAATTTCATGCAGAGTCAGACCGTGTACTGCGTGCCGAGTTTAGACTGGCTCCGGTTCCGGAAACATACTACCGTGTTGTGGTACAGTCCAATGATGAGAACATGGGAAGGGTTTCCATGGATAAAGAGGATGGCACATACAAAGAGGGTGCGACAGCATCTGTGAAGGCAGAAGCCAAAGAAAGATTTGAATTTGTGGGCTGGAAAGAAAAAGGACAGACCGAATATGTATCGAAGGATGCAGAATATCAGTTTAAAGTGACAAAGAACATCGAGCTGACCGGAGAATTCAAAGCCGTGGAAGTGCCGCATATTCCGAGTGCACAGGAAATCTTAGATGACATTCTGGCAAACCATAAGATTCCATCAGAAGTGAAAGCGGGAACAGAAAGACTGGTTCTGCCGGAAGTTCCGGAAGGAAGTAAGATCGAGATCGTGGCAGTAAATCCGGAAGGAATCATCGGACTGGATGGAAAGGTAACAACACCGGAAAATGATACGGATGTGATCGTGACCATTCAGGTAACGGATACAAACGGAGCAACAGCCAAAGCTGATGTGAAGGTTTTGGTCAGAGGAGAAAAAGCCGATCCAAATCCAGATCCAAATCCGAATCCAGACCCGGGTCCGGACGACGATCACAACGGAAATGATAACAATGGTGGAAACAACAATACAGGAAACAACGGTGGAAGCAGCAACAGCGGAAGTCATAACAATGGAAGTACATCCGGTTCCCACTCTCAGAGTGTGCAGACAGGAGACAATGCCAATGTGATCATGTGGGCAGTACTTCTGGTGGCAGCAGTAGCAGTTGTCGGCGCAGTAGTGATTATCAGAAGAAAGAAAAAATAAACAGGATTGTAAAAGCCTGAAAAAATGAGATGGTGGATGAAATAATTGGTTTCATCCGCCATTTTTATCACGTAAATCTATTGCAGAATTGCAGATTTTGTGTTAGACTATAAAAGGTTATCCACAGGAGGTGTGAACGTATGGATATTTTAAAAATTGTGTTAATGATTATTTTTGTAATAGATTGTATTGCGTTGTCAGCAATTATTCTTCTTCAGGAAGGAAAGTCCGCAGGACTTGGAACGATCAGCGGTGCGGCAGATTCTTATTGGGGACAGAATAAAGGCCGTTCTATGGAAGGCGCTCTTGTGAAGTCTACCAAGTTTCTTGCTATTTTATTTTTAGTACTTGCAGCAGTGCTGAATCTGAAAGTATTTAACTAAGAGAAAGCGATAAAACACTCTATGCAAAAATAGGGTGTTTTTCTTTTATGAAAAATTGACGGAAGTCGAATAGAGGATACAAAAAAGGAACTACTAAGTATGAAAGAAGGTGAACGAATGGAACATACATTTGAGAAACGAAAAAAGGTGATTTATGATTTGATCTGTGACGATCTTTATGTACCGATGAAGCTGAAGGAGATTGCGATGCTTCTGCAGATTCCGAGAGAACAGAGAAACGAATTAAAGGAAGTATTGGAAGCCCTGGAGGCGGATGGCAAGATTTACGTCTCAAAGAAAGGGAAATATGTCAAAGGACAGCCTCAGTATTTAAAAGGAATATTTCAGGCGAATCTTCGCGGATTCGGATTTGTGCTCAGAGAGGATGAAGAGGATGTTTTTATTCCGGAAGAGAATATCAACGGTGCATTTCAGGGAGATGAGGTGGAATTTCTGATTACCAAGTCACCGGAGGGCAGACGAAAAGAAGGAAAGATCGTGCGTGTGGTATCTCATGGAACGACAAAAGTGATTGGTCTGTATGAGAAGAGCAAAAGTTTTGGATTTGTACGACCGGATAATCAGAGATTTTTAAAAGATATTTATATTCCGGCAGGCAAAGAAAAAGGTGCGATGACCGGACACAAGGTAGTGGTAGAACTGACGTCCTACGGCGGGGAAAATATGAAGCCGGAGGGAAAAGTCGTGGAGATCATCGGGCATATCAATGATCCGGGAACCGATATCATGTCTATTGTGAAAGGTTATGATATGCCGGTGGAATTTCCGGAGAAGGTGCTAAATCAGGCGGAACGTGTCGGAAAAGATGTAAGTGAAGCGGATATGGCAGGGCGCATGGATTTAAGAGACTGGCAGATGGTGACCATTGACGGAGAGGATGCAAAGGATCTGGATGACGCTGTTTCTCTGACAGAAGTGGAGAACGGATGGAAGCTGGGAGTGCATATTGCAGATGTGACCAACTATGTGCAGGAAAAAAGTGCATTGGATCGGGAGGCGCTGAAACGCGGGACCAGTGTGTATCTGGCAGACCGGGTGATTCCGATGCTGCCCCATAAGCTTTCGAATGGAATCTGTTCTTTAAACGCAGGAGAGAACAGGCTTGCGCTAAGCTGTATTATGACTGTTGACAAAAAAGGTGAGATTGTGGATCATGTGATCGCAGAGACGGTGATCCGGGTGGACCAGAGAATGTCTTATACGAGTGTTGCAAAAATTCTGGAAGCGCAGGATGAGCAGGAGAGACAAAAATACGAAAAGCTGGTTCCGATGTTTGAACAGATGGCAGAAGTTTCAGGGCTGCTTCGGGAACGCAGGAAAAAGAGAGGCGCAATCGACTTTGATTTTCCTGAGACGAAGATGATTCTGGATGAACAGGGAAGACCAGTGGAATTGAAACCATATGAGCGAAATGTGGCAACGAAGATGATCGAGGACTTTATGCTTGCGGCAAATGAAACAGTGGCAGAAGAGTATTTCTGGAGAGAGATTCCGTTTTTATATCGTACCCATGAGGCGCCAGAAGAAGATAAGGTAAAAAAACTGAGTACGTTTATCAATAATTTCGGATATCACATCCATATGGGAAATGAAATCCGCCCGAAAGAAATCCAGAAGCTGCTGGAAAAAGTGGAGGGAACTCCACAGGAGGCTCTGATCAGCAGACTGGCGCTGCGTTCCATGAAGCAGGCGCGCTATACACCGGAAAATGCAGGGCACTTCGGTCTGGCGGCGCAGTATTATACACATTTTACGTCTCCGATCCGGCGGTATCCGGATCTGCAAATCCACAGGATCATTAAGGAGAATCTGCGCGGCAGACTAAGTGATGACAGAATGGCACATTATGAAAAGATTCTGCAGGAGGTGGCAACACAGTCCAGTGAGATGGAGCGCAGAGCAGAAGAGGCTGAACGTGAGACCGTAAAATTAAAGAAAGTAGAATATATGCAGGATCGGATCGGAGAGGAATTCGAAGGTGTGATCTCCGGTATTACAAAATGGGGAGCATACGTGGAACTGCCGAATACGATAGAAGGTCTTGTACATGTGGTGAATATGAAGGACGACCACTATGAGTACCGGGAAGAGCAGTATGAACTGGTGGGAGAGCATTTCCGTAATGTCTATAAACTGGGACAGAGAGTCCGTGTGCGTGTCCTTGGTGCAGACCGGCTGCAGAGAACGATTGATTTTGAGTTTTGCGAAGAAAACGAGTAGAGTTTAACGGGAAGAAGAGAGGAAAGTGCGATGGCAAAAAAAGAAGGCAAATTGATCGCCAACAATAAAAAAGCATATCACGATTATTTTATTCTGGAAAAATATGAGGCGGGAATCGTACTGCATGGAACAGAGGTCAAATCCCTCCGCATGGGACAGTGCAGTATCAAGGAAGCGTTTATCCGGATCGAAAACGGTGAGATGTTTATTTATGGAATGCATGTTTCTCCTTATGAAAAGGGAAATATCTTTAATAAGGATCCGCTGAGACCGAGAAAGCTTCTGCTCCATAAAAAGGAGATTGACAAGATTTTCGGCAAGATGAAGGAAAAGGGAAATACAGTGGTTCCGCTCCAGGTGTACTTCAACGGAAGCCTTGTAAAAGTGGAAGTTGGACTTGCAAAAGGTAAGAAATTGTACGATAAGCGGGATGATATCGCGAAAAAAGACCAGAAAAGAGAAGCGCAGAGAGAATTTAAAATCAGAAATCTGTAAGAAATATGCCATCGGGCGGAAGTTATTCTTCCAGTCCGATGGCATGTTTGATTTCTGAGAGATTCTCTCCAGTAAAGACCATTCCATTCATCCCGAGCTTCTGAGCAGCTTTGATGTTTTCGGGTTTGTCATCCATAAAAAAGCAGTCGGACGGATTCAGTGAAAAGGTATCAAACAGATGCTGGTAAATATCCGGATTTGGTTTGAATTTTTTGATGGATCCGGAATAGACTGCACCGTCAAATAAGCGGGTAATCTCGAAAAAATCTGCATGTTCTTCAAAGAAAATCGGAGCGTTGGAAAGAATGTAAAGCCCTGTGTGCTGTTCTTTTAATCTGTGGATCATATCCCACACCGGCTGAATCGGGATCATGTGTTGATACCAGGTGGCAAAGCATTTGCGGGCAGTGTCATGAAGGCAGTCCGGCAGCAGGTGAAGTGTTTCCTCCTGGTATTCTTCATAGGGAATACTTCCCTCATCCAATGCCTGCCAGTTGTGGTAGATGGCATTTTTCAGAATGGGAAGATCTTCGCGATTGCAGTAGGAGCGCAATAAGTCATCTGATTGAAAGGTAGCAAGGACATTTCCGAAATCAAAGATAATATGTTTATAATTCATAAGTAAAATCCTTTCTGAAGCGTATTTGAAACTCTGTTTATCATAGCACAGAACAGGAGAAAATTCATCTATGGATCTTATGAGAAAGGAAGTGTGCTTTTGAGAAAAATGTGGTAAAATGGATAAAAGCATATTTTTCTAACATTCATTTGATTCCACATGTGTAATGTGGAATATCTTATTCATTTCAAAAACAGGCAAACGCCTGTCCTTTCAGAAAATTCATGCTTTTCAAATCAAGCAGGCAGGAGTTTTCGGAAGGCGAAATCTCCTGAAAGAAAAAAAGAAGGAGGTTTTGTATGGAAATGCAAAAAGAAGAAGCCAAAATGCTTCAGTGGCATCCTGCATTTTTCGCAGAGATACAGATCGAACTGCAGGAAGATGCCGAACATCTGATTTTTGAGAATGAGCATCAGCTGGGAACCAAACCAAAAGAAATCGATGTTCTGATCATCAAAAAGGACAAGGGTCGGGTAATCCGAAAGAATATCGGGCGGATTTTCCGACAACATAATATCGTGGAATATAAAAGTCCCCTGGATTATCTGAGTATCGATGATTTTTATAAGGTGTATGGGTATACCTGTTTTTACAAATCCGATACCAGTCAGATGGACAGCATTCCGATAGAAGAACTTACGATTACTCTGGTAACAGGAAAATATCCACGAAAATTGATGCACCACTTGAAAACAACACTGAGATATCAAGTAAAAAAAGCTGAAAGCGGGATTTATTATGTGACGGGAGATAAAATTCCGATTCAGATTATTGTAACAAAAGAACTGACAGAAGCTGAAAATCTGTGGCTGAAAAGTCTGACCAACGAACTGGAACAGAATGAGACCGCAGAAAAATTATTGGAAGAATATTCAAAAAATCAGGCAAATGCACTGTATCGCTCCGTCATGGAATTGATCGTGCGGGCCAACAAACAGAAGTTTGAGGAGGTAAAAGGAATGTGTGATGCACTGCGGGAATTGATGAAAGATGAGATTGATGCGGAAGTGAACAAGCGCTTGGAAATAACTAAAAAGGAGAGCTCTGAAGCAGTAGAAAAACGAATCAATGCTCTGAATCTGGCGCTTTCTAAGGCAGACCGGATAGCTGATATTATAAAGGCAGCAGAGGATCATGATTATCAGCAGAAATTATTCGAGGAATTTGGTCTGTAGAGGAGAGAAAAATGAAGTACAATCATGAGCTGATCGTGCCGGATGAGGGGCTGCCCTTCAAGATGTTTATTTTTGAGGGCAAGGATGGCAATTATAAGCGTGAGATGCACTGGCATCGTTCTGTGGAGATTTTTGCGGTCTGTGAGGGGGAACTTTGTTTCTATATCAAAGAGAAGCCGTATCCTCTTGTGCAGGGAGAATTTATGATCGTGAATTCCAACGAAGTTCATTCCGTGCATTCTCCAAAGCCGAACCAGACGATTGTATTGCAGATACCGATCCGGTTGTTTGAGAATTATTTTACGGGAGAAGGATTCATCTGGTTTACACACAATCCGGTGGATCGGGATGAACGGCTGATGGAGTTGATCCGCCAGATGTATGAGGTGTACATAAAAAAAGAGCGTGGCTATGAAATGGAAGTGAAAGGTCTGTTTTATCTTGTGATGCATTTGCTGGTATCTGAGTATCAGCGGATTGATGTGACCGAGGCGCAGCTTCGGGACAATAAAAATCTGAACCGTCTTTCTACGATTACATCCTATATTAAAGAAAATTATGCATCAGAAATGACACTGGAGAGTCTGGCGAAGATTTTTGGATATTCTCCGACCTATCTTTCAAGGATGTTTCAGAAATATGCGGGGGTAAATTTTAAAGCCTATCTGCAGGATATCCGGTTGAGATATGCATGGAAGGAAGTCAAAGACAGTGATAAGACCTTAAGTGAGATCGCTATGGAGAATGGTTTTCCAAACAGCAAGGCGCTCGCCAGATCATTTCAGAAAAAATACGGGATGCTTCCAAGCGAATATCGAAAAAGAGAGAAGTGACTGTTCACAATAACAAAGAGCAAGAAATTGACATAAAATAGATAAATAATAGGTCGCAGAAGCGAAAAAAAGTTGATAAAATGACCTCAATGGGAAACTTGGAGACAGGTTTTTGATTGGAGGTCATTTTTTATGGAAATTCAGAAAGTTACAGATACCGCATTTGCCAAATATGGAAAAGTGATGTCAGATATTCCGGTAGAGCGGATCTTAAAAGAGATGGAACACACGCCGCTTCCGGAAGATGTGATTTATGTTCCGTCTGTGGAAGCGCTGGAAGTACTTCCGGATGCGGTGGCAGTCAGAGAAAAAGGATTTGGAGGGCTGCCGATTCAGATTGGGTATTGTAATGGGAGAAATGTGAAGTTGAATGCACTGGAGTATCACAGATCCTCAGAGATTGATATCGCAGTGACAGATTTGATCCTGCTGCTTGGATGTCAGCAGGACATCAAAGAAGATACCTATGATACAGCTCTCGTGGAGGCGTTTTTCGTACCGGCAGGAACGGCAGTGGAATTGTATGCGACTACGTTACATTATGCACCATGTAATGCAAAAGCAGGCGGTTTCCGATGTGTGGTCGTACTTCCGAAGGGAACGAATGAGGCACTTCCGTTTGCACCGGAAGCAAAGGGCGAGAGCAGACTTTTGACAGCAGTGAACAAGTGGCTGATCGCGCACGAAGACGCAGAGATTGAGGGTGCGGTGAACGGCTTAAAAGGTGAAAATATTACAATTGTGTAAAAATAAAAAGCAAATAGAAAGGATGGTAACAGTATGAGTAACATGCCAGAATTAAAAATCGGAGTCGTTGCAGTGAGCAGAGATTGTTTTCCGGAGAGTCTTTCCGTGACAAGAAGGGAAAATCTGATCAAAGCATATAAAGAAAAATATGGAGAGGCGGATATTTATGAGTGTCCGATCTGTATCGTGGAAAGTGAGATCCACATGGTGCAGGCACTGGAGGACATTAAAAATGCAGGATGTAATGCACTTGTTGTGTATCTTGGAAACTTCGGACCGGAGATCGCAGAGACATTGCTTGCAAAACATTTTGACGGACCGAAGATGTTTATCGCAGCAGCAGAAGAGCGCGGAGACAACCTGGTTCAGGGAAGAGGCGATGCTTACTGTGGTATGCTCAATGCAAGCTATAATCTGAAACTTAGAAATGTAAAGGCCTACATTCCGGAGTATCCGGTAGGAAATGCAGAGGAATGTGCGGACATGATCGCAGAGTTTCGTCCGATCGCAAGAGCTGTCATCGGACTGAACAGCTTAAAGATCATCAGCTTTGGACCGCGTCCGTTAAATTTCCTCGCATGTAATGCACCGATCCAGCAGTTGTACAATCTGGGAGTTGAGATCGAAGAAAACTCAGAGCTGGATTTATTTGAGGCATTCCATAAACATGATGGAGATGAAAGAATTCCGGAAATCGTAAAAGAGATGGAAGAAGAACTGGGAGCGGGCAATAAGAAACCTGAGATCCTCGCGAAACTGGCACAGTATGAACTGACCTTGAAAGACTGGGTAGAAGAGCACAGAGGATACAGAAAATATGTAGCAATCGCAGGAAAATGCTGGCCGGCGTTCCAGACACAGTTCGGATTTGTTCCATGTTATGTCAACAGCCGTCTGACAGCACAGGGAATTCCGGTATCCTGTGAAGTAGATATCTACGGTGCACTGAGCGAATTTATCGGAACAGTTGTCAGTGAAGATACTGTGACACTTCTGGATATCAACAATACAGTACCGAATGACATGTACAAAGAAGATATCGAAGGCAAGTTCCCATATACACAGAAAGATACATTTATGGGATTCCACTGTGGAAACACAGCGTCCTCCAAGCTGTCATTCTGTGAGATGAAATACCAGATGATCATGGCGAGAGCGCTTCCGGAAGAGGTGACACAGGGAACTCTGGAAGGAGACATCATCCCTGGAGATATTACATTCTTCCGTCTGCAGAGTACGGCAGACTGCAAGCTGCGCGCTTATATTGCACAGGGAGAAGTACTTCCGGTGCCGACACGCTCCTTTGGATCCATTGGAATTTTCGCAATTCCGGAGATGGGAAGATTTTACCGTCATGTTCTGATCGAAGGCAATTATCCGCATCACGGAGCAGTTGCATTTGGAAAATGGGGCAAGGCATTGTTTGAAGTATTCAAATATATCGGAGTGGATGTCAGTGAGATCGGATATAATCAGCCAAAAGGTGTCAGATATCCAACGGAAAATCCTTGGAATGAGTAGAGTGGGAGGAAGCGTATGTTATACATAGGTGTGGATCTTGGAACATCAGCAGTGAAATTGCTGCTGATGGATGAGAACGGCAATATTCACAAAATTGTATCCAGAGAGTATCCGCTGTATTTCCCACATCCGGGCTGGTCAGAACAGAAACCTGAGGACTGGTTTGCCCAGAGTATGGAAGGAATCCGTGAACTGACAGCAGAGTGTGACAAAAGTCAGGTCAGAGGAATCAGTTTTGGCGGTCAGATGCATGGTCTGGTGGTACTCGATGAGGCGGACCATGTGCTTCGTCCGGCAATCCTCTGGAATGACGGACGAACAGAGGAAGAGACGGATTATTTAAATCAGGTGATCGGCAAGGAAACACTGTCCAAATATACAGCCAATATTGCATTTGCCGGGTTCACGGCTCCAAAGATCCTGTGGATGAAAAATCATGAACCGGAGTTGTATGAAAAGATCGCAAAGATCATGCTGCCAAAAGATTATCTGGCATATAAGCTGTCCGGTACTTTTTGTACCGAATATTCGGACGCATCGGGGATGCTGCTTTTAGATGTACAGAATAAATGCTGGTCAAAAGAGATGTTGGATATCTGCGGAATCAGGGAAGAGCAGCTGCCAAAGCTTTATGAAAGTTATGAAGTGGTTGGCAATCTGAAACCGGAAATTGCAGAAGAACTGGGACTTGGCACAGATGTAAAAGTCATTGCAGGCGCCGGGGACAATGCGGCTGCGGCAGTGGGAACCGGAACAGTAGGAGACGGTCAGTGCAATATTTCTCTTGGAACTTCCGGTACAATCTTTATATCAAGCAAGACGTTCGGTGTGGATCAGTACAATGCGCTGCATTCATTTGCACATGCAGACGGCAATTATCATCTGATGGGATGTATGCTCAGTGCGGCATCCTGCAATAAATGGTGGATGGATGAAATTTTAAAGACAAAAGAGTATGCAAAAGAGCAGGAAGAGATTGTAAAGCTGGGTGAAAATCAGGTGTTCTATCTGCCTTATCTTATGGGAGAGCGATCCCCTCATAATGATCCGTCTGCAAGAGCTGCATTTATCGGGATGTCCATGGACACCACACGTGAAGAGATGACGCAGGCAGTTCTGGAAGGCGTTGCATTTGGACTTCGTGATTCTCTGGAAGTGGCGAGAAATCTTGGAATTCAGATTGAACGCACGAAGATCTGCGGAGGCGGAGCAAAGAGTCTGCTCTGGAAAAAGATCATTGCAAATGTGATGAATCTGAAAGTCGATGTGATCGAAAGTGAGGAAGGTCCCGGATACGGTGCTGCGATTCTGGCAGCAGTCGGATGCGGAGAATTTGAAAATGTGGAAAGCGCTGTGGATAAACTGATCCATGTGGTGGAAACTGTGGAGCCGGAAGCAGAGCTTGTGGAAAAGTATGAAGAACGCTACCAGAAATTCAAAAAATACTATCCGGCATTAAAAGGATTGTTTTAATTGTGAAGAAAATGGTACATGCTAGAAAGTGGATAGTTCTAAACAGGGGCAAGTATGACTCATGCGAGTCGCTTTGCCCCTGTAATTTTTCTATAAAAAGAAAAAGATAGATAACAACTGCTATCTTACGAGAAAATTCTTAATCATTCAGAAATATCTTGCAGGAGTTTTTAAAAAAGTTTTTTCCGAAAAACAATGGTTTCATATTGGCGAATATTACCGTTCTTATTTCCGTAGATGATATCCCCCTTTTTTGGCAGTACTATGTTGATATTGCGGTATGAGAAATTTTGTATAAAGATATATTCGTATTCATCATCTGTCCGACTTGTTACCTCAATCCCATCAGGAATTGTATTTAGAATAGAATGAATATGATGTTTAGCTAAAATTTTGGCATAAAAATCATGGTAAAAAAGTTCTTCTGCGTCGGTACAGATGTAGTAAGCATATCCCTTACCATACTGATTGACGGTCAGTGCAGGTGTGCCTTGATAAAAATCACTTCCATAATTCATGAGTGGTGTGGCACCATTGAGTTGAACTAAATCACAAAGATTTTTGCATTTATAGGAAGTATGCAGTTGCAAAGAGTTTTCAGGGATTGGAATAAGCGAATTCTCTTCCCATTCATAGAGTCCATCAATTTCTTTGCTTCTAAGTCCAAATACATCGAGTAAGCTATGTGGAGTTCCCTCAAGGTAGCACAGATCCGTTTCATTTACGATTCCACTCCAGTATGTCATGATTAGTATCCCACCATTTTCAACGAAAGTACGCAATTTTGTTTCGATACCAGATCGAAACATATATAACATTGGTGCAACCACAAGTTTATAAGAATCAAGGGATTGCTCCATGTTAATGATATCCACATTGAGTGCTGCTTTTCGAAGCGCCTGGTAGGATTTTAAGACACTTTCATGGTAAAAAAGTCCTTCATTTCGGGGACCTTTCGCGTCTTCCATTGCCCATCTGTTTTCCATGTCATAAATAATAGCAGCGGATGAATCTACTTTGCTTCCAATAACTTGTTTTAATTCTATGAGGGATGCACCAGTTTCAGTTACTTCGTTGAAAACGCGTGTATCAGATCCACCATAATGATCAATGACCGCTCCATGGAATTTTTCGAAACTTCCACGACTTTGTCTGATCTGGAAATATTGTACGCTGTCCGAACCATGTGCAATTGCTTGTAGAGAAGCAGATTGTAACAATCCCGGTTTTTTTAGTTTACTTATTGCTTGCCAGTTTGGACTGGAGGGGCAGGATTCCATTAAAAGAAATGGCTTCTGTTTCATACTCCGCATGAGGTCATGCTGCAGTGCTGTATTGTATGCTGTACGAATTTCGTCTTCTTTATTCCATGCAGGATAGCTGTCCCAAGATACATAATCGATGTGCTTTGCCAGATTGTAGTAGTTTAAGCCCTTATAATCATCCATAAAATTAGTTGTAACGGGCTGAGTTGCACCACCATCTCGCAGAGCATGTATCTCTTCGCACATAAAATCAACTGTCTGATCTGTTACAAATCGTTTCCAATCAAGATTGAGGCCGTGTAGTCCGTGGTCTCCTATGGAAGATGGACTTTCAATTTGATGGAATGAATTATAGGTATGGCTCCAAAAGGTTGTCCACCATGCCCGGTTCAAGCTGTTAATATCTTTATATTTGTTTTTTAACCAGTTGCGAAAAGCTTCTTGACATAATGGACAGTGGCATTCACCTCTGTATTCATTGGAAATATGCCACAGGATTACTCCCGGATGATTTCGAAATGTTTTAGCCAACTTTTGGTTGATGATTCGAACACGTTCTCTGTAAGCAGGTGAGGTGTAGCAATGATTATGCCGCTCCCCGTATAGTTGGCGTGTACGATCTTCACGGACACGGAGAACTTCGGGGTATGTTTCTGCCAACCAACGCGGACGGGCTCCAGATGGTGTGGCAAGTATGACCTGGATGCCGTTGTCGTAGAGTTTGTCAATTATGTCAATCAGCCAGGTGAAATTAAAACAATCTTTTATTGGTTCTAAAGTAGACCAGGAGAAAACACCCAGTGTTACAGTATTTATGTGTGCCTTTTTCATAAGAAGTAAATCCTGTTTTAGGATATCGGGTCTATCCAACCACTGTTCTGGATTATAATCACCCCCATAGATAAATTTATCAATATTTAAATCATTTTGGATCATTCTTCTTATCCCTTCTATCAGTAGTAATAAATTTGTTATAAAATGCAGTTTAAAAGTTTTCCTAAATTTACGCAATAATAAATATAAAATTAGGCGGTTACATTTTTGCACAGCGAACTGGCAAAAAAATGAATTTTTAAAATTCACAAGTTGGTGTAGAATGAGGGCATGAGAAAGAGGAAGGAGAGTAAGGATGAGACCCAAGTATCATATTTCACCGGAACAAGGTTTTTTGAATGATCCAAATGGTCTGGCACAATTTCGTGGAAAGTATCATGTGTTTTACCAGTGGCTGCCAGATGTTGTTCCACAGGGGAGTAAACAATGGCGACATTGCATTTCAAATGATCTGGTGCATTGGACGGACGAAGGGAGCGCACTACAGCCTGATGAGTGGTATGAAAAAAATGGTTGCTATTCAGGCTCAGGTATTACAACAGAAGATAAGTATTTTCTGTTCTATACAGGTAATGTAAGGGATGCTGAAGGGGGGAGAGAAACATATCAATGTGTTGCTGTATCTGACGATGGGAAGTCTTTTCAGAAAGAAGGTCCTGTGATCTATCTGCCTGATGGATATACTGCACATTTTCGAGATCCGAAAGTATGGAAGAAAAATAACAGCTGGTGGATGGTTGTAGGAGCACAGACAAAAGAATTGCAAGGTAATGTGGCATTGTTTGAGTCGAATAACTTGAAAAAATGGGATTACCGGGGAAATCTGCTAGATCCGTCAATGGACTGGGGATATATGTGCGAATGTCCGGATATAGTGGATATAGACGGACAACAATTTTTAATAGTCAGTTGTCAAAAAGAAACTGGGTGTAAAGGAATTGTTTTCAGTGGAAAGATGGACTACATCGAAGCAAAATTTCAATTAGACGATGTGGGCAATTTGCTGGATGCAGGATTCGATTTCTATGCGCCACAGAGTTTTGTAGATGAATCGGGACGGTGCATTCTACTGGGATGGCTTGGAGCAGGTAAGCTGGATTATCAGATGAGTCAGCCTACAGTGAAAGAGGGTTGGTTACATTCACTGACAATTCCGAGAGAGTTGTTTGTACAGAACGGAAAGCTTCATCAGCAACCGGTTAAGGAATTAGAAAGTATCAGAAGACATGAGCGTGTAATCGAAGCAGAAGGACACACTTTCATTAATCAGGAAACATGGAGCGCAGAATTACTGGCAGAGCAGATATCTGATCAAAAATTTTCTTTTAATTTTGGAAATGTGCTGAAAATTAGTTTTGCTAATAACAGCATGGTTATTCAAAGAAAGCATTGGAGCAGCGAGGAATATGACGAAGTACGGGCAGAGATTTCTGTGATTAAAAATATCAGGGTGTTTTTAGATCAGTCTACTGCGGAAATTTTTGTGAATAATGGAGAAAAAGTATTTACATTTAAATCTTTCTTTACGGATGATAAATGGGTTGAAGTTGAATCCGAAAAAACAATTAGAATTAAAATATGGAGGATGGAGGCATAGAAATGGCAACAAATTATAAAGCAATTGCGAAAGAGATTATCGAGATTGTCGGAGGTGCTGAAAATATTATTTCAGCAGCGCATTGTGCAACAAGATTGCGTTTGATCGTAAAGGACAAAGAACTTATTGATGATAAAAAAATTGAGGCAATTGACATTGTAAAGGGATGTTTCTTTACGGCGGGGCAGTATCAGATAATTCTTGGAACAGGTATCGTGAACAAAGTATACGAAGAAGTAATGAAACTGGGTATTTCAGGCACTTCCAAAAATGAACAGGCAGCTACGGCAGCTCAGAATGGAAATGCATTGCAGCGATTGATTCGTATTTTTGCGGATATTTTTGTTCCAATTATTCCGGTAATGGTAGCCACAGGTTTGTTCATGGGATTAAGAGGACTTCTGACACAGGATGCTCTGCTTGCATTCTTTGGGACATCTTCGGATGCAATTCCACAGCAATTCCTTCAGTTTACTCAGATTCTGACAGATACAGCCTTCGGATTTTTGCCAGTACTTGTTTGCTGGTCGGCATTTAAAAAATTTGGCGGATCTCCAGTACTTGGTATTGTTATCGGTTTGATGCTTGTAAGTAATATTCTCCCAACTTCCTGGGATGTAGCTCAGGGAAATGCAGAGCCAATGATTTTCTTTGGGTTCATTAAAGTGAATGGATATCAGAGTTCTGTTCTTCCAGCATTTATTATTGGATTTCTAGGATCCAAAATAGAACAGTGGCTGCATGATCATGTACCGAATGCATTAGATTTGATTATTACACCGTTTGTTACAGTATTAGCATCTCTTTGCCTTGGGTTGTTCCTTGTAGGACCGATTTTCCATACGGTTGAAGTAGGTTTGGTTGGTGTTGTAAGTGCATTGTTTGAACTTCCATTTGGGATTGGAGGATTTATTTGGGGAGCATTATGTCAGGTAATTGTTGTAACAGGAGTTCATCATGCATTGAACCTCGTGGAAATTGAAATGCTTGCAAAAACAAATTGGAATCCAGTAAATCCAGTAGGATCATGTGGTAATGTTGCACAGGCAGGAGCTGCAATGGCTGTAGCTGTAAAATCTAAATCAGTGAAAATGAAATCACTTGCATATCCGTCTTCTGTATCTGCTTTGTTAGGAATTACAGAACCGGCCGTATTTGGTGTAAACTTAAGATTGGTCAGTCCTTTTGTATGCGGTTGCTTAGGAGGAGGAATCGGAGGCTGGTTAGCAGCAATTCTGGGATTAAAAGGAACAGGGATGTCAATTACTGGTATCCCGGGAATGTTATTATATTTAAATGAGCAGTTTCCATTGTACATATTGGTAAATGTGGTTGCATTTGGTGCAGCATTTGCATTGACTTATGTTTTTGGAATGAAAGGTGATGTACAGGAGTAATATGGACAAGAATCAGATAAAGAATCTGGTTCGGCAAATGACTCTCAAAGAAAAAGCCGGGCAGGTAACACAGTTGCCTTCCCGGTATTTTCAGATTAAAGGGAGTCAATTGACCGGAACGGAAAACAAGTTAGGAATAACAGAGTGCGAAAAATGGCAGGCAGGAAGCATTTTAGGGAAAATGGATGCAGAGTCTATGCGCAATATACAGGCAGAGAATATGAAACGGAGCCGCCTCAAGATTCCAATGATGTTTATGACAGATATCATTCATGGATATCAGACGATTTTCCCGGTACCACTTGCAATGAGTTGTTCATTTAATCCAGAATTAGTGGAAAAGAGTGCAGCTGTGTCTGCAAAAGAAGGGAGCGCTGCTGGATATCAGGTTACGTTTTCCCCGATGGTAGATGTTGTAAGAGATCCGCGTTGGGGACGTGTCATGGAAAGTTTTGGCGAAGATAAAAGATTAAATGCAGATTTTGGAAGTGCTATGGTTCGTGGATATCAAGGAGAAGATTTAAAACATCCAGAGAGCATGGCTGCATGTGTCAAACACTTTGCGGCATATGGTGCTGTACAAGGTGGAAGAGATTATAATACAGCAGATGTTTCTGAATATTCACTAAGGAATCAATATTTGCCACCATTTAAAGCGTGTATAGATGCGGGAACAAAATTAGTTATGGCTGCATTTCAAGCTTTGAATGGTGTTCCGGCAACTGCGAACAGATGGCTTTTAAATGATATCCTTCGAAGTGAAATGGAATTTCAGGGGACGGTTATATCAGATTGGGGCGCCGTTATGGAATTGATTCGGCATGGTGTAGCAGAAAACGATACTGATGCTGGAGAAGAAGCCTTGCGGGCCGGTATTCAGATTGAAATGGCAACGACAACTATCATGAAAAATATAGACGAATATGTAAATCTTGATCCCAATATAGAAATATTATTGGATAGAGCCGTTGAAAGCATCCTTCTATTAAAGAAAGAGCTTGGTTTGTTCGAGGATCCATATCGTGGAGTGAATGCACTGCGTGAAAAAAATCAATTACGTTGTGCCAAGAATAGACAGGCAGCACTAGAAATGGCATTAGAGTCATGTGTTTTATTAGAAAATCATGCTGTGCTGCCGTTACAGAAGGATACATCCATTGTTTTGGCAGGTCCATATGCAGAATCGCAAGAGATACTTGGACCATGGTCTGTAGACGGGGTTGTTGAAGATGCTGTTAGTGTAGCTCAGGGACTCCGTAATAGAGGGGGATGTTTAAAAAGCATAATTCCACTTCCTTTTGAAAAAATATCAAAACAAGAAATGGAACATATTCTTGAAGATTCAAAAAAAGCAGATGTAACAATCCTTGCACTGGGAGAACCAGAATTATGGTCGGGAGAAGCTGGATGCAGATCCGAGATTACGCTTCCGGAATCACAATGCAGATTAGTAAAAGAACTATTTGAAAACAAAATTAAGACGGTTGTATTACTATTCAATGGACGTCCATTAGATTTGCGGTCAATTGTGCCCTATTCAGACGCAATTATTGAAATGTGGTTTCCAGGAACAGAGGGAGGAAATGCGGCAGCAGATTTGCTGTTTGGAAAAGTGAATCCATCGGGACATTTGACAATGAGTTTTCCATATGGAAGTGGGCAGATTCCGGTATATTATAATATGGGAAATACTGGGCGTCCGAAGGAACTGCTGGAGCAGGAGCCAAGATATAAATCTCAGTATCTGAATATTCCAAATGAACCCTTGTATCAATTTGGATATGGGCTTAGTTACACGAACTTTGTTGTAGTATTTGATGGAGAAATACAGAAATTAGATGATGGAGCATATTCCGTGCCGATTAAAGTGACAAACACAGGAAATAGGGCAGGAAAAGCAGTAATCCAGGTATACATTCACAAAATGAAATCCAAAGTGGCAAGACCGGTCAAAGAATTGGCTGCATATCAAAAGGTGATGATCCGTGCAGGAGAAAGCGTGAGTATAAATATTCCTTTAGAAAAGAAAAGCTGGGATTATTGGATTCCAAATATTGGGTGGACAAAAGATGCTGGACACTATAAAATCATGGTAGGAACGGACAGTCAGTATGTGGAGGAATGTGATCTGATTGTCGAGTAGACATGATGGAGAACAAAATGTACAACAGAACGATTAAAATTATAAGGACGCTCGTAGGACATGAAAAAATGTCTTCGGTAGAACTGATGGATAAATTGAAAATCAGTCAAAGAACACTAAGAGCAGAAATAAAAGAGGCAAATAAGTTTCTTCAACGAGAAAATGTTTTCATTCATTCATCCAGCACAGGAGGATATTATGTGAAGCAAGAAGATCGTGCTCAAGTTCAGAAAGTTCTGGATGCGATCATTGAAGAAAGCAAAAGAGTGATCTTTCCAGAAACACCGGATGAAAGATTTTTGTTTGGAATTTCCTGGCTTTTCTTTTTAAACGAACCGGTATCTATTCAAAAATTGGCAGAAAAGCTTTATGTATCAAAAACGGCAATGCTGCAGACAAAGAAACAGATTCAAGATACGATCAGGTGGTATCATGGACTTTTTCTAGAGTCCGGGAAAAAAGGAATGTGGATTAGTGGAAATGAAAGAATTAAGAGACATGCCCTGGCAGAAATTTTAAATTATCGAACTTATGGTTCAATCCTAATGGAGCGTGTGATTACATTTTTATTCGGTAGTGAGAAGTATGAGGATTATATTTCACTATATCGTCAATTACCAGGAATTCTTGCAGAACACGGGTATCGATTGATTGATAAAGCAATAGAAGGATTTGCTCTTGATATTTTTATCAGTTTGATGAGAACTGAAAAACAGTTTGTTCTTGAAGAACAGATGGATGATATCAGCTGTGAGAATGCATGTGTTGAATCGATATGTGCGGTTCTTTGCGAAATGGGATATCATATAGGGGGCTGGGATCAATTGTTTCTGAAAGAATGTCTCAGTGCAAAAAGAGTGTTATATGTGTTAGGAAAAGAGTATGATATACCAGAGGAATATCTTTTGATTACAAATCAATTTTTAGACAGAGTAGATAGAAGATTTCATACGAATTATCGGAATAATTCAGAATTAATATCAAGGTTATCTGTACATATCATGAAGATGATAAAGCGTATTCAACAGGGATATTTTGAAACAAATCCAGTGCTGGAAGATATTCTGAATTCTTATGAAAGGGACGTTGAAGCGGCAGATGAATTAAATAAAATACTGGAAGAACAATATCATATAAAGGCAAACATTCATGAACTATGTTACATTGCAATTTACCTGCGTGCATATTATGAAAGACGATTGAAAGCAGTTGTTTTGTGTGATATCGGAGAAAGTATTGCAGACAATATGATACGTCGTATCAATGATTATTGCGGAGATAGGATTGAGATTCTGAATAAAATGTCGCTGGCAGAGTATAGATTAAATCCACTTCCAGTGGATTTATTAATTTCTACTGCTCGTGTTTATAATGTAAATTTATCGAAAAAAACAAAAGTAATATATGTGGATTACCTAATGAATGAGGAAAATTTAAAGGACATCCAAGAGTATTTGCTACAGGATATGCAGAAGGAGTAAAGAAGATGATTCGAATGATTGCAAGTGATCTGGATGGAACACTATTGCGAAAGGATTGGTCTATCTCAGAATATACGATTAAAATTATAAAAGAAGCACAGGCCAGCGGAATACGTTGGGTGACTGTAACAGGAAGATCAGATAGAGGTGCCCGACCAATTATGGAGAATTACGGTCTTAGCTGCGATTATATATTAATGAACGGGGCTGAATTTCGAGATACAAATGGAAATTTGATTAAGTCTGAAAATATAGATACGGATTTAGCAAGGTTTGTATGTGAAAAGCTTCATCGTGAAAATCTTGGATTTGAAATCAATACAGATCGGGGAGATTATACAACTACGATGGAATTAGCAGAGTATTCGGATTATTTGGAGGATGGATACGAGAAATTATTTGAAGAAAAACATAATATTCGTAAAATATTGGTTTTCTGCGATGATATTCCCAAAATCAGAAGAATAAAGCAACAAATTTATGACGCTAGTGGCTTGTCTGTTCTTTCCTCTTTTGAAAATAATATGGAAGTGACCTCTCAAAAAGCAAAAAAAGGAATTATGTTGAAGCAAGCGATGAAGCATTTTGGATTTTTACCAGAAGAAGTAGTCGTGTTTGGAGATGGTGAAAATGATATATCTATGTTTCAGGAATTTCCATGTTCTTATGCAATGATAAATGGGGTTGATGCTTTAAAAGAACTTGCGTATCGAGTAACAGAATATTCAAATGATGAAGACGGAGTTGCAAAAACACTAGAAAAGATTCTTAAGGCGTAGTGGTGAAATTCCGGACGGCAGGGAATGGAAATGAAACATGAGATCATGTTTATCTGATCGGAGATGCAAAACGGCCGACCAATGTGATGGATGCAATTTGGGCAGCATATGAGATTGCAAAAGATATTTAATAAAAGATGTGAGGTGATTTTGGCACAGGATTTTCCTGTGCCAAAATTATTTTGGGAAAAATTCCGGGTCCTGCTTTATAATAGCAATATCTATCTGCCGAGAGAAATAATACAAAGGAGAAGCACAAGTGAGTTTTTTGAAAGAAGTTATCCAGTTGTATGTGGAAAGAAAAGACTGGTTTTTAGAGTTGATCGCAGCGCATATTGGATTGTCACTGGTAGCAATTCTGTGTGCGGGCAGCATTGGGCTGCTGCTTGGTATCTGGATTTCAGAGCATGAAAAAGCAGCGGGGCCGGTTCTGGGAGTTGCCAATGTATTTTATACCATACCTTCGATTTCGCTTTTGGGAATGCTGATTCCGTTTTTGGGAATCGGAAATACAACGGCGGTTGCAGCGTTGACGATTTACGGGATCATGCCTATGGTGAGAAATACCTATGCAGGAATCAAAGGGGTCAGTGAAGAAATCATTCTGGCAGCAGAGGCGATGGGAAGTACCAGGATGCAGATCATGTGGAAGATCAAACTGCCGTTGGCAATGGGCGTGATCATAGCAGGTGTCAGAAATATGGTCGTAATGACAATTTCTGTTGCGGCCATCGCATCGTTTATCGGAGCCGGTGGTCTGGGGGTTGCGATTTACAGAGGAATTCCGATTGAGATTTCACCTGTTTTAAGAGATTTGATAACTGTTATATCTTGTTATTAAATTCTCTGCCAACCCTTGAAAACACTGGATTTATCGCAGATGAGCTTTCCCTTATTCTTTCCCTTGTGTTATATCGTCCCATCAGTGTTTACGAATTCTGATAAGGGCAAATACAAGGGCAAGAAAATCATATAAAACAGTATAACACAAAATAAAAGTGACATGGTGAACTGATTGAAATGCTTCTGATTTTTGTATCTGATGATTGATTGAATGATAAGGAGATAGGATACGATGAGAACGATATTTGCAGAATACAATCCACACAGAAACAGTATTGATGTTTATACCAGTGCTGGCTATATGCTTCGCATTGATTGTTGGGAAGCAGAAAAGAATTTAAAAACCACTCCCGGATCAGACTGTGCATTAACTTCACTTGCAGTTGATGAACCACTTGAATATGCAAGATTATATCTTGATGGAAATTTGCAGATGTGGGTGAACGCGGAAGATTCATTAGAGATATAGAAATACCTTTTAGAACAAAGTAGTCTTTCGCCTCTACGAATATAATTGTGAATTAGACGCTTATATCCGAAATAAACAATTGGAACATACCCGACAGGAGAACTTTCTTTGATAAGTCACGAAAAGAAACAGTCTATCAGAAAATGCAATCTGACACATAGACGGGCTCGACACATAGAATAAACAAGAGGACTTGCAAGGTTTGTGACCTTCTTTCAAGCCCTCTTATGTATCATTGCGGTACTGGCTGTGTCCGTTCCGTAAAGGACTGCCCTAAGTGTATCGGCTTCACCTTGTTCCTTTACCTCACTATTCACAAATCACTTTTGCTATTTTCGCAATAATATTGCAAATAAAACAATTAGAACTAATATAATTATCAAAAAAATAAACCTTATTTGACCATGAAATCCTAATCCAATCCACTGCAATACTATTATTAACGCAAAAACTAATAACGCCCAATACTTTCTTTTCATGCAATTTTCCCCTTCGAATTGTCATTTTGATTATACCTTTCACTAGCAAAAGATACTGTTGACATCGAAAATCCTAAAACCATTGACAAAATAATTGCTATACAACGTTTAATTTTTTTCATGATTTTCCTCTTTTCTTGAGGAATTTAAGATTTATAGACGACTTTAAAAGAATGCGCATGCTTTTGTATACACTTAATATATATCACTCTTTAAAAAAATAAAAGACTTGTTTTGAATTATTTTTTATAGTATCCTATAATAGTGGTGATTTATATAATTTTAATGTTTATTTTTAAGATTCTCTAACAAACTTTTATACTATCCTATAAAACGGTCAATTTTAAAAATCACGAAATTGCAGGCTTTACAACACTTTGTAACACGATATAGGTCTGTCCGATAATCCCTCTCATATAAAAATAATCAATGCTTCATTTTTAACACAGGAAGATAAAGACATCTCCCTGTGTTTTTCTTAATAATATCCCCGCTCTTCTCGCCAGTCTTTTACATAACATCGAATTCCAATATAGACCACATATACAAGTAGTAACAGTACAATGAGGTTTATCGGAATGACAGATTTTATCCATTCGCCAAAGTAGATTACGATAGCTGTACTCATTATTGCCACCATAATGCTGATGATATCCCAACAATATTTCCGGTAGATTTTTCCCACCTGATAGCCAATCCCAATTATCAGGAATCCCGTTATAATGAATAAAATTCCCATAACAATAGCCGCGATCAGCCAGTACACAATCCCGGAAACGATACTGTTTGAGATTCCATTGCTTAACTGTCCGAAAGAATCTGCTCCTGTAACAAATTCTCGAAACAGGTTTATGATTCCTTTACCAATCGTACCGAAAAAGGTGATACAGTCGTTAAGAAAAACCGGAGAAAGGATAGCTGTGAACAGTGTAGTTGCTATGCTGTACCATGCCAACAGGAACATAAGGCTTTCATAACCTGTTGTCATTTGTTTATATTTTTTCTCCAACTGAATTTTTCGATTATCGCATTTTTCTTTTGCTTTCTGATAAGCAGTACGGTCACAGTTATCGCATTTCTCATAAGGCACTTTTTTCTCGACAGGCACCTCTACCGTCTTTTGGTGTGTCTGTGCATAGCGTTTTGCCTGCTCCGCTTTTTCGTACTTAAATTTCCATGCCACGACTTCTGCGTCGGCTCTTTTCCTGCTGTCTGTCTCGCTGGTTAATTGTTCCTCTGTTTGCTTTAATTTTGTCCGCAATGCTTCGATATTCTCGGCTCTGTTTTCGCTGTTCAATTTCTCGTTCAAGGTCAGCGATCTGTTTAGCTGCCTGTTCAGTTCCAGAATTGTCTGGTCTTTCTGATCCAGTTCGTCCTGCATCTGTTCCGTCATTGCCAGGAGTTCTTCCACCCGCCCGACGTTCTCTAAGTTTACGCATTCGTTCATCAATATCCCTCGCTTTCTCTATCTGCTGTTTAATGTCAGTAATAAGCTGTTCTCGTTGTTCAGCTTCTGCGTTAATTCCTGCCATTGCTGATTCTCGTTTTCCAACTGTTCGATTCTGACTTTTTGCTGTTCGATCTGGGAGAGCAGTTCTTCTGTATCTGGCAAAAGATTCAGAAGCCCGGATAACTCGCTGTTTAAGATCTGCAAACTCTGGTTCTGCTCCTGAAAGGACAGAAGCTGTCTGTCCCGTTCCTGTAATTCCTGTACCATCTCTGCCATAAGGTTCTGCTGTTCCTCGATCTGGTTTATCATTGACTCCATCATGGGAATGACTTCCCGGCTTTCTTCTAAGGTCATTTAACCACTCCTTCCACTGTGATAATGCACCAGATACTTTTCCGAAACTGGTCTGTATCTTTTTCAGCAGTGCATTTTGTCTTTTTATGATCTGGTTTTCCTCTACTTTCCATGAAGCTGTCTGCACCTGTCCACTCTGGAATTTCTCATCAATCTTTCTTGCATCAGCACCCTCATGGATTGTAGGGATTTCTAATTTTCCCTGTCTTGCATAGGAACGGTGGTCAATCTGTTGTTCTACTGATAAATGGTCATTACAGACTTTCGCCCATTCGCTCCGCCATAATTCACAATTCTTTGGATTGTTCCATCCGGTAGCATCGGTCAGCACCCGTTTCCATTGTTTACGGTTCCTTGCACCAACTTTCTGATTACCGTTTTCGTCCAATACCGGAATTCGGATTCCATGACGGTCAGGATTCTTTTTATCCTGCCACCTGCCACCAGTCCGGGTGGGATTCATCAACCACAATATTTCCGTCAGTATCTCTGACAAACTCCCAGTCTTTGACTTCTTTGTTTCCCCATGAGTGGTCGGGATTAAAGGGACGCATGGTTACAAGTAAATGCACATGCGGGTTTCCGTCGCCCTTATCGTGAATGCTCCAATCTGCACACATGCCTTTGTCCACAAAGTTTTTCTGAATATAATCTGTTGTATATTCAATTTGTTCCTGTCGATTCCATTCTTTTGGAAGTGAGAACTCAAACGATCTGCCAAGCTGTGCGTCTGAACTTTTCTCAATCTTCAAAACTTCATTCCATAAGCACTGTTTCTGAAAAGTAAGTTTGAATTTCTCCAGTACAACTTCTTTGTTGTCTGCCCTTTTATACCGGACAGATTTCTGAAACCGTTTGATATTTTCGGCAGGTACATTCTGCCATTCCTGCGGTGCATTTTCACACATCATCAAACTGGTATAAACAACTTCTCTTTTGGAAGTGTAGTAACTGATCCTGCCTGTTTCTTCATTTTTCATTACATCACCATTGAGATAGGCAGACGCTGATATGATGGATTTCCCTTTGCTGCGTCCGACAATCTTTACCGTATAATGAAAGATCGCCATGATCCGTTTCCCCCCTTTCTGCCGTACCCGGCATTGATTTCCGGCAGTTAACATTTCCTGTAAAAGAGAATGGTATCTGCCGGAACGCCCTCTGCGTAAGAGTGCTCTGTGCATAACAGCCTGCATGGAATGCGCCCCTCTGGCGAAGAGTGCCTCCTGCGACATGAGCAGGTCTGCATGAAATGCCCGCCGACGGAACGAGCCCGGCAAGCGTTAGCGCAGACCGGTTGCCACCTGTGGCAAACTTATACGGACGACCTCTGGTTGTCCATAAGTGCGCCCTTCATAAAAAAGCAATGAAGGGAATGGAAACTCCACTCCCTCCGGCATTACACTTCCTCCGTATTCGCAACTGGCTCTTTTTGCATTGCCTTTGAGAAGAATTTCCCATTTGCTTCCTGCCTTTTTAAGAAGCCGACCAGCTTCGGAATATCTTCTTCCTCAATCGCAGAACCAATCACTGATTCCACCGCACCGCCAATCTGACAGAGCCTGTGGGTTCGTTTTTTTGTTTCCACATCTTTCTGACGTTTCTTCAGTTCCCGTTTCTGTGCTGCGTACTGTTTCGCTTTTTCAAGGCTTTCCTGTTCTCTTTTTTCCAACTGGAGCAGACGCTCCTCATAACTCTTTGTTGATCTTGCCATAAATATCATCGTCCTTTCTTTTTTCTACCAAACATAAGTTTCCTGTTGTCTGTCAGACGAAGTACATGGTATAATCTGCTTGCGTGTAGGTATATCATGGCTTCGGTCTGATAAAACCTTTGGCGGTTTCTTCGGGAACCGCCTTTTTAAGTGGAACCGTTTCTTGTGACGGCTTTCACATTTCCTTTATCCCTTAAGTCCCTGCCCTCATTGGCTTCCATGAAAAGTTCCAGCATATCCGTTTTAATCAGGACTTTCCTCCCGACCTTTAATACCGGAAGTTTCTTCCACTCCACCAGTTTTCTCAGGGTGTTCCTGCCGATTCCCGTATAATCCGCAGCTTCCTCAATAGATAAGGCAATCTTTCTTTGCGTCATGTGACCACCTCCTTATAAATTGCATTATGCAATTTCTTTTGTGCTGTCAGTATAGCGTGTTTATATCATCTTGTCAAGCATTACGAAATTATATTGTTTATTGTTTAATTGCATATTGCAATATTGTTTGTTATGTGGTATAGTAATGACATACCGAAAAAGGAGGCACATCAGCATGAAAGATAAAGAATTACGCAAGCTGATCGGTAGCAGGGCAAAACAGCGCCGTACAGAATTGAATCTGACACAGCCTTATATCGCTGAAAAGATGGGTGTGACTGCATCTACGATTCAGAGATATGAAGCCGGAACGATTGACAATACAAAGAAAATGGTGCTGGAAGGTCTTTCAGAAGCTCTCCATGTATCTGTGGAATGGCTCAGAGGGGAAACGGACGAATATGAAACCGACATTACGGATAAAAGAGAATTACAGATTCGTGATGCCATGACGGATATTCTCAAACAGTTACCTCTTGACCTTACGAAAACAGAAGATGCTTTTTCCAAAGACCTACTGCTGTTAATGTTGAAACAATATGAACTGTTTTTGGATTCGTTCCAGTTCGCCTGCAAGAATTACAAAGGCAATACCAAAGAAGCGGACATTGCAAAAGTAATGGGGTTTGAATCGAATGATGAATATAACGAGATCATGTTTCTCAGGGAGATCACCCATACTGTCAACGCATTGAATGACATGGCAGATATTGTAAGGCTCTATTCCAAGAAACCGGAAACAGCAGAACAACGGCTTGCAAATCTTTTATCCGAAGTTATGTACGAGGATTCTGAATCGGTATAGTAAGATAATCGGAGTTATGATATACTTACACGCAAGAAGCATTTCAGCAGTTCCGATTGTCTGATATCGAAAGGAGACATACGATTATGGCAAAAGGATCTGTTAGAAAGAAAGGAAAGAAATGGTACTACCGCTTCTATGTAGAGGACGCAAGCGGCAAAATGGTTCAGAAAGAATATGCCGGAACCGAAAGCAAAAGTGAGACAGAAAAACTTCTCCGCAAGGCACTGGAAGATTACGAAGATAAGAAATTTGTTGCAAAAGCAGATAACCTTACCGTAGGTGAACTTCTGGACATGTGGGCAGAAGAAGAACTGAAAACCGGAACACTCAGTAATGGCACAGTGGAAAATTATCTCAGTGCAATCCGTTGCACTAAGAAACACCCGATTGCAGACCGTAAACTGAAAACAGTTACTGCCGAACATTTACAGGCATTTCTTGATCTGCTTACATTCGGTGGCGAATTTCCAGACGGAAAAGTGAGAAAAGGATACAGTAAAGATTATATCCATTCTTTTTCCGCAGTGTTGCAGCAGTCATTCCGTTTTGCAGTATTTCCAAAACAGTTAATCAGTTTCAATCCGATGCAGTATATTAAGCTGAAAAAACAGGCAGAGGAAGTTGACCTCTTTTCCGATGATGAAGTCGAAGATGGCACACAGCCGATTTCACATGAGGATTATGAGCGACTTATCAAGTATCTGGAAAAGAAAAATCCACCTGCGATCCTGCCGATTCAGATTGCATATTATGCAGGACTTCGCATCGGTGAAACCTGTGGTCTTACATGGCAGGACATCAACCTTGAAGATCAATGCCTGACCATTAAAAGAAGTATCCGTTACGACGGTGCAAAGCATAAAAATGTGATTGGAACGACCAAGCGAAAGAAAGTAAGGATTGTTGATTTTGGAGATACGCTGACTGAAATATTGAAAGCAGCAAGACGGGAACAACTGAAAAGCCGGATGCAGTACGGGGAACTTTACCACCGCAACTACTACAAAGAGGTGCATGTGAAAAACAGGGTGTATTATGAATACTATCACCTTGACGGAACACAGGAAGTCCCGGCAGATTATAAAGAAATATCCTTTGTCTGCCTCAGACCGGATGGCAGTCTGGAACTGCCGAGTACACTCGGCATTGCTTGCAGGTCAGTATCAAAAAAGCTGGAAGGATTTGAAGATTTTCACTTTCACCAGTTACGACATACCTACACCAGCAACCTGCTCTCGAATGGAGCTGCTCCGAAAGATGTACAGGAACTGTTAGGACATTCCGATGTCAGTACCACAATGAACATTTACGCTCACTCAACAAGAAAAGCAAAGCGGGATTCCGCAAGACTTCTTGATAAAGTAGCGAGCAACGCTTAAATAAAAATTTCCCTTATTTCCCTTGCGGATTCCTCACAAGGGTAAAAATAAGGGAAAATACATATCATTTCACTATCTAAGGGGCTAAAAAGCCTGTAAAATAAGGAAAACTCAGGAAATCTCTCCACAAATTCTTTAGGTTAGAATCGATGATGGGGTAAACGAAAAAGCAGTTTTGACATTTCAGTGAACTGCCCCTTCGTTTACTCCATTTTCGATTTGACCTAATTGAACAAAGTGAGCGTCCGAGTAGATACTACCTATGGACTTTTAATCTTTTGTTCTTATCCATGATTATACAGGATTTCCTATGCAGACGCTACAGAAATCAAGGATTTTCAGATAAATAGATACAACAATAAAACCTCAGGATTTTGAGGCTTAAAAAACATATAAAAGATTTGGATTTTAACACCTTTGCGGTATTCTCAGTTGTGGTTTTCCAAGATGTCCACCGCAGGATTTACATACACAGATGTTTATCCTGTATAGCTGTTTCAGTATTTCCGGCATTTCCTTATCCCTGAGCTTTGAAAGATATTTTTTGCATCCGAGAAGATTCCGGCATAAAGTGAGTTTTTTGTGTTTGCTGCGGGAACATAGAAGTCCATAATGCCGGATCCTGACAAAACGTCTGGGGGGCACATGCATCAGAAAACGCCGTATAAATTCAATGCCGGAAATGGTCAGTTCCTTCCATTGTCCTTCTTTCCGGTAATCCTTAACAGAAAAAGTAACATTTTCATCATCCATATGGATGATGCGGTGATTGCTGATAGCGATCCTATGGGTATACTTTCCAAGGTAATCAATCACAGATTGTGCACCGTTAAAAGTTTTCTTACAGTAAGGAACCCATTCTGTGTCGTAACAGGAATCTATAAGTTCTTTGAATTCATAATGATTACGGTATTTTTCTGCTGTTCCATGAAACTCAAGCTGATCTGTATTCCAGAGATTTTTCAGTTCATCCATATATTTCCCACGAAATACTTTGGAGATAGCCCATATAGGGAGAAAAAACTCCGTACCATTATCTTTCCACTCATTTTTCGGTGTCAGTCCACCGCCGAGCAGTATCATATGAATGTGAGGGTGGAAGTTCATTTCAGAGCCCCATGTATGAAGGATGCAGATATAACCAACGGAAGCTCCAAGGTGCTTTGGGTCTGATGTAAGTTCTTGAATGGTAGCAGAGGCTGCATGATAGAGCGTGTCATATAACAGTTTCTGATTACTGTAAATGACTGGGTTCAGAATATCAGGGACTGTAAACACCAGATGGAAATAAGGTGCATCAAGTACATCTTCCCTGCGGGCATCCATCCACATTTCCTTTGGGACTGCCTGACACATGGGACAACAGCGGTTACGGCAGGAATTATAATGGATCTGGACAGCACCACAGTCTTCACATACACTGATATTTGCACCATAAGCTCCTGTTTTACAGTTCAAGATGTTCCGGGCAGTTTTTGCCTGTTCCGGGGATGGAGAATACTTTTCAAGGTATGCTGTATAAAAATGTCGAAAAATATCCTGGACAGTGGGTTTATTCATGGTCAGCACCATCTTTCCTGTCAAAAGGGCTTTGAATGCCCATGAGGGATTTGTTGCTGACATGAAGATAAACTTCCGTAGATTTCGGATCACGGTGTCCAAGCAGTGCTTGAATGTTATGCCGTTCTATGCCCTGTTCCATCAGATGGGTTGCAAAGCTATGGCGGAGACAGTGAGGGGTTGCTGCCTTTGGAAGTTCTGTATCAGCTACTGCCCGTCGCATTACCTGTTCCAGAGTACTGACTGTTAGATAATTACCGGTAAATTTATTCGGAAACAGGATGCCACGGGGACGACCTTTCTCAAACCAGTATTGTGTAAGGATATCCAGACAACGTTTGGAGAGAATGGTATAACGGTCCATTCTATTCTTGGTATCCCGGACATGGATCTGCATATTTGAACGGGAGATATCGTCATAATGAAGATGGATCACTTCAGAAACTCTCATACCTGAGGAATACATGACTGCGAACATAGCCTTATATTTGATATCATCAACAGCATCTAACAGGCGGTCAATCTCAGAGGCAGTCAGTACAGTAGGAAGCTTATGTTCTAGGATCATACGTGGAACTGTGATGTCATCCCAAAGGATATGCAGGACATTTCGATAGAAAAAACGGATGGCAGAATTGTAAAGATTCAGAGTTGTGGCTTTCAGTCCTTCCTCTTTTTTCGCAAGCAAAAAAACCCTGACATCCTGACAGGTAAGTTCTTTGGGATTCTTATTCTGATATTTCAGAAAGTAAGAAACATAGTTTTTATAGCAACTGATGGAACGATCTTTGAGGTTACGGATTTTCCCGGCTTCCTCAAGCTGTTCTAAATATTTTTCATACATAATAAAATCCTCCATATAAAATCAGTAGTTATCAGAAACACTGCTTTATACGGAGGAGCATTGGGGTCATAAAACCGCTTGCCAACCAAGTGGAAGGGTGGTATTCTTTTCATAGGCAGTGGAGAGGTCGATCCTGTTTGATTGTTATTTTGTGGTGATTTAACAATACTACTTTTAGGACTTGCTTTCCACTGTTTTGTTATAGAAAACAGAAAATCGCTATGCCACAGCCTCGGCAGGCCATCGCGTAGCGATTTTGTTCAATTACGATTTATGATACAGCAATGACGTTTTGCGGCAGTTTTCTGATTGCATTGATCGCGTTGATCTGTGATTTTTTACTGGGTATATTAGAAAAACGAATGAAGAAAGGAAACAGTATATGAAAGTAAAAAAGATAGCAGCAGTTTTATTGGCAGGTGCCATGGTAGTTGGGATTGCGGGATGCGCAAAAGAGAAAGAAGAACCGATTAAAATTGCGACAAAACCGATGACAGAGCAGTATATCTTAGGAGAGATGCTGACACAGCTGATCGAGGAACAGACAGGGTATGAAGTGGAGCTTACCAAGGGAATCGGTGGTGGTACAAGCAATATCCAGCCGGCGATGGAAAAGGGAGAGTTTGATCTGTATCCGGAATATACCTCCAGTGGGTGGATCATGGTACTTGGACATGAAGCGGGAGAAGTCAGTGATGAAGAAATGTTAAGCAAGCTTCAGGAAGAGTATGAAAAAGAGTTTGATATGACATGGATTGGTCTATACGGATTTAACAATACCTATGCAGTGGTGACAACAAAGGAAGCTGCGGATCAGTATCAGTTGGAGACCTGTTCCGATCTTGCAAAAGTGTCAGATCAATTGGTATTCGGCGGTAATCCGGATTATATTGAACGTGCAGACGGATTCCCGGGACTTTCCAAAGCGTATGGTTTGAATTTTAAAGCCGTAAAGGATATTGATATTGGATTAAAATATGAAGCCCTGAAAAAGGGAGATATTGACGTGACAAACGGGTATACTACAGATGCACAGATCAGCAGGGACGATGTAAAGGTATTAAAAGATGATAAGAATTATCAGACCAACTACTATTGTTCTACAGTGGTCAGAAAAGATGCTTTGGAAAAATATCCAAAACTGGAAGAAACTCTTGAGCTGATGGATGGAATTCTGACAGATGAAAAAATGGCAGAATTGAATTATCAGGTAGAAGAAGAGGGAAAAGATGAAGCAGAAGTAGCAAAAGAGTTTCTGCTTGCAGAAGGACTGTTAAAGAAATAGAGTCAAGACAGAGGATAAGAATAGAAATGATTCGATTTGAACATGTAAACAAAAGTTTTGGAAACGAACAGGTGCTTATAGATTTTAATCTGGAAATACCGGAAGGGGAGTTTTTGACGGTGATCGGTTGTTCCGGATGTGGAAAGACAACCATGCTTCGTATGATCAACGGCCTTCACACTCCAGATTCCGGAAGGGTACTGGTGCAAGAAAAGAATGTGGCAGAGACAGACTTGATCGCTCTTCGCAGAAGTATCGGATATGTGATCCAGAACAAAGGATTGTTCCCGCATATGACTGTGTCAGAGAATATTACATATGTTCCGGTGATCAGCGGAAAGAAAGACAAGCTCGAAAACAGAAGACTTGCGGTGCGTCTGCTAAAGACAGTAGGGCTTCCGGAAGAGATGGCAGATCGCTATCCGTTGGAGCTTTCCGGAGGACAGCAGCAGAGAGTGGGCATTGCAAGAGCACTTGCGGCAGACGCAAAGATTTTATTAATGGATGAGCCCTTTAGAGCTTTGGATGAAATCACAAAACGGGCAATGCAAAATGAAATGCTGTCTTTGCAAAAGCAGCTTCATATGACAATCGTATTTATTACACACGATATTCAAGAAGCGATGAAATTGGGAGATCGCGTGCTTGTAATGGAAAAGGGGCGGATCGCACAGCTTGGTACACCCCGGGAAATACAGGAGCATCCGGCCGATGATTTTGTAAGAGAACTGACACAGTGGTGATAAAAAATTGTGGTTAAGAAAAGTATGAATAAATAGTAAAAAGGGAACGTGCGATATTTCGCCGTTCCCTTTTCAATGGACCTGGCGGGAGTCGAACCCGCGTCCAAAAGCCTATCCCATGTACTTCTACTATCATAGTCAGTTCTTTTTGATTCCCCCGGCTGCACGAAAACGGACATCCTTACAGCTTCGGTAGCTTCATGATACGCCTGACAGCGCAAAGCTTAACTGCCATCGTTTCTCACAAAAGTCGATGCCAGATTCTCAAGGTGTGAGTGCCCTGAGGCTGACAAGCAGCAACTAGGCTGCTAACGCGTAATTTTCGTCTGCGTTTAATTTTAAGTTTGCGATTTGACGCATCTGCCTGCGGATAGCTTCTCCATCTTCAAGACCCCTGTCGAAACCAGTACAAGCCCTGAATCATACGGTTTATCACCGTTCTACTTATAATATAGGAGAATCTGATAAAAAGTCAAGGGGAAACTTGTAACAGATTTGGATTTTTCGTTTATTTTCTGGAAAATTGTGATAAGATATAAAATAGGTTTTGAAAAAACAAAAGCAGCGGGAGTTTTGATTGAAGAAAGGGGAGAGCATATGCCGACAACGTATACACATTATCGATTTGGAAAAGATGTTCTGGATGCACTTCCGAGAAGAATCCAGACGGCAATGGAGACAAACAGAGAATTATTTGATATCGGTCTGCACGGACCGGATATTTTGTTTTATTATAGAGCACTGATTCCCAATTCTGTGAGCGGACAGGGATATGGAATGCATAAGCAGATGGCGGATTTGTTCTTTGAAAGGGCGAAAAAGGTAATCGCCGATGCAGATGACAAAACCATGAGCAGGGCTTATATCTATGGCTTTATCTGCCATTTTGCGCTGGACAGTGAGTGTCATCCTTACGTAGAAAAGATGATTCAGAAAAGTGGAATCGGTCATTCAGAGATTGAGATGGAGTTTGATCGTTATCTGCTGATAGAGGACAAATTTGATCCTTTGACTTACAGGCAGACGGAGCATATCCATGCTACTGAGAAAAATGCAAAGGTAGTCGCGCCGTTTTTTGATCATGTGACTGCCCAGCAGGCGAGAAAAGCACTGAAAGGGATGCAGTTGTGCCATAAAGCGTTGTATGCACCGGGAAAAACAAAGAGAAACCTGTTGTTTGGAGCAATGAAGACAGCCGGACAGTATGACAAGTTCCATGGGCTGGTGATGAGTGAAGAACCGAATCCAAAATGTAGGGAATACTGTCTGTTATTGAATAAATTGTATGAGGGGGCAATCCCTGTGGCAGTAGATTTGATCATGAAGTATCAGAATTATCTGCTTGGAACCGGTGATCTTCCGAAACGGTTTCACTGCACGTTCGGGGCAGGTGACAAGTGGGAGGAACTGGTGCTGTGAGAAAGAAGGCATGGACGTTTGGCATTCTGACAGGACTGCTGTTGTCTGTGCTCTGCCCGTTTACAGTACAAGCTCAGATTGCATCACCGCAGGCGTTTCAAAATCTGTCCTGGAAGATGGTGAAGGAAGAATCGATCGAAACAGAACATGGAGTAGTACAGTCCATATGTGCGACAGATGATTACATCGTTTGTCTGGAAAACGTGCTGGATGGAAGTGGACAGCCGGATATTGTAAAGGCATACTATCGCAATGACAAGGATAAAAACGGCAATCCGGTCGAGCAGTATTCCCTTGCAATGCAGGTACAGGAGACAGATTATGAACATGCCAATGGAATGGCATATAATCCGAATACCAATGAGATCGCGGTCAGTCTTTATACCAGTTATCAGAAGGAAAACAGAGGATGTCTTTTTATCATGGATGCAGATACACTGAAATTCAAGCGCAAGGTGAAAGTGACAGATTCCTATAATATCCTGGGAATCGGTTATGATTCGGCAAATGACAGGTATGTGATCCAGACAAATGCAGATGGAGGATATCAGT
This sequence comes from Mediterraneibacter gnavus ATCC 29149, assembly GCF_008121495.1. Lineage (NCBI taxonomy): Bacteria > Bacillati > Bacillota > Clostridia > Lachnospirales > Lachnospiraceae > Mediterraneibacter > Mediterraneibacter gnavus. The sequence continues at coordinate 1,883,736 of NZ_CP043051.1, forward strand.
TTAAGATTTTAAATAATGAGTTTCAGGTCACAGAAGATCTGGGAGATCTGGGCGGTTATGCAGGGGATGGAAATTATCAGGATCTGTGCGTGACAGAAGATTATGTTTTGAATTTTCCTCTGACACTGTTCTCGGGAAATGGTGATTTTCTGAATGTATACTCTCTTTCTGAAAAGAAACTGCTGTATTATGAAAAGCTGGATTTTCAGTTTGAGGATCATGTCACCAGTGATGAGCCGGAATCAATCTGCGAGTTAGATCCGGGAGTCTTTCTGGCGGTTGTGAATGTCACATTATCTGACGGGACAAAGAAGGTCAGATTGTACAGGACGGAAGTGCCTTACCAGTATGAGGTTGAAGTAAAGGTTCAGGTTGGGGAGGACAAGCCGTCAGTTTCCAGGAAAACAGTGCTGCGCGGAGAAGCATTTGAGGCAGATTATCCGGAGAAAGAAGGATACAGAATCGCTTCAGTCAAGATTGATAAAAAAGAGATCGATCTGGAAAAGTATCAAAGCAAATATACTTTGAAATCCGTACAGGGGGCACATACGATTTCTATCGTTTATGAAAAGAAACTCGCAATGTGGAAGATCATACTGCCTGTTTGTGTCGGAGTGGTACTTTTGTCAGCGGGCTTTGTCTTTTACTTAAGAGTCCTGCAGATACGGCGGATCCGCAGGCGCAAACTGGAAGCGGAAAAACGCCGCAGAGCGCGGATCAAATGGCACAACGACGAGTGGAATATCGACGAAATTTATTGAATTTTCAGAAACAGTTCATAAAAAAAGAACTGTTTCTTTTTTTGCCTCATGCTATAATAAAGCGGAAAGGATGGGTAATGTATGGACACATTTGTAAAGTTGGAAAATATTACAAAGATTTATCATATGGGAGAAGTGGAGATCCGGGCAGTAGACGGAATCGATTTCTCGATACAAAAAGGTGAATTTGTAGTGATTGTAGGCCCAAGTGGGGCAGGAAAGACGACGGTTTTGAATATACTTGGCGGGATGGATACTGCCAGTGGCGGTCGGATCACAGTGGACGGTCAGGATATTACAAAGTACAGTGAGAGGCAGCTGACGGGATATCGGCGGGACGATATCGGGTTTGTGTTTCAGTTTTATAATCTGATCCCGAATCTGACTGCTCTGGAGAATGTAGAGATGGCGCTTCAGATCTGCCGAAATCCGCTGGATGCAAGAGCAGTATTAAAAGAAGTCGGACTGGGGGAGCGAATGGATAATTTCCCGGCACAGCTTTCCGGGGGAGAGCAGCAGAGAGTTTCTATCGCAAGAGCTCTGGCTAAAAATCCAAAGCTTCTTTTATGTGATGAGCCGACCGGAGCACTGGATTATAATACCGGAAAGGCGATCCTGAAGCTTTTGCAGGAGATGTGCAGGGAAAAGGGAATGACCGTGATCGTGATCACACACAACTCGGCATTGGCACCGATGGCCGACCGTCTGATCAAGATCAAAAACGGAAAAGTATCCAGTATGAAAGTAAACGAGAATCCGATATCCATAGATGAGATTGAGTGGTAGGGGGATGAGATGAGAAAAAAAGCACTGCGAAAAGATTTTTATATGGAAATACGAAAGAGCTTCGGAAGATTTCTCTCCATTTTTTTCATTGTTGCCATAGGAACTGCGTTTTTTTCGGGAATCCGGGCAGCGGAACCGGATATGCGCTTATCGGGAGACGCGTATTTTGACAAAAGTAAGCTGATGGATCTGCAGGTAGTCAGTACGATGGGGCTGACAGCGGATGACTTGCAGGCGATACGGGAGGTCAAGGGAGTGGAACAGGCACAGCCTGTCTATTCCATGGATGCCTTATGTGATGTGGACGGCAGTCAGAAGGTCGTACATATTTTTTCCTCTCAGGATGGGATAAATGAGCTGAAGGTAGAAAAGGGGCGTATACCCGAGAAAGCGGACGAGTGCGTGGCAGATGCAGATTTTCTGGCATCCAGCGGATATCAGATCGGAGATAAGATCACATTTCTGAAGGATGAGGATACGGAAGTGACAGAAGAACTGACACAGAGCACCTTTCAGATCGTGGGAAGTGTGAGCAGTCCGGAGTACATTTCCTTTTCCAGAGGAAGCAGTATGATCGGAAACGGAAGTGTCAGTGGTTTTATATCGGTACTTCCGGAAAGCTTTCAGATGGATGCGTATACAGAAATTTCAATTCAGGTGAAAGGCGCAAAAGAAGAGACTGCTTTTACAAAAGAGTATGATAACCTGGTGGATGAGACGAAAAAGCAGGTGGAAGCGATCCAGTCGGAGCGTGAGGATATCCGTCGGGAAGAGCTGATGCAGCAGATGGACCAAAAGCAGGCAGAATTACTGGCAGAAGTTCCATCGGAGGCGATGGAAATTGCAGCACCTCAGATCCAACAGCAGATTGAGCAGCAAAAGACAAGCCTGGAACAGGGAAAGTGGTATGTAAATGACAGGGAAGATCTGACAGAGTACAGTGGCTACGGAGAGAATGCCGACCGAATGCGGGCCATCGGGAGAGCATTTCCTGTTTTATTCTTTTTAGTTGCGGCGTTGATCAGTCTGACTTCTATGACGCGTATGGTGGAAGAGCAGAGGACTCAGATCGGAACACTCAAAGCGCTGGGATATTCCAGACGTTCCATTGCCGGAAAATATTTGGGATATGCATTCTGGGCGACAGTGGGAGGCTGTGTGTCCGGTGTGCTGGTTGGAGAAAAAATCCTTCCTTATATTATTGTGACAGCTTATGGAATTATGTATCCTCATATGAATACGGCTGTGATTCCATATAACCTTTACTATGGAGTTTCAGCGTCACTGACGGCTCTGTTGTGTACGATGGGAGCTACATTGTTCTCTTGCTATAAAGAATTGAGAGAACAGGCTGCGGAATTGATGCGTCCGCCTGCCCCGAAAAAAGGAAAACGAGTATTTCTGGAGAAGATTCCATCCTTGTGGAGCCAGTTCAATTTTATCTGGAAGGCAACAATCCGGAATCTGCTGCGTTATAAGAAGCGGTTTTTTATGACAGTGTTTGGAATTGGCGGGTGTATGGCTCTGCTTTTAGTGGGATTTGGCCTGCGGGATTCTATTGTTGATATTGCGAAGCTTCAGTATCATGAACTTCAGCTCTATGATGCCAATATTATTTTAAATACCAGCGCCAGTAAGCAGGAGCAGAATAATGTGGAACAGGAGTTGTACTGGAATGATCAGGTAGATAAGACTGCGGTGGGATATCTTGGTCAGATGAAGGTAAAACATGGGAACGAAGAACAGGAAGTATATCTGAATGTTCCGGAAGATCTGCAGGACTTTGAAGAAATGGTAGTATTTCGTGATCGCAGATCTTATACACAGTATGATCTGGAGACGGAAGGGGTAATCCTTACAGAGAAGACAGCGAAACTTCTGGAAGTAAAGGAAGGGGATACGATCACGCTCTGCCAGACAGGAAAAGAAGATGTCAAAGTAAAGGTCGGAAAGATCTGCGAAAATTATATCGGGCACTATCTGTATATGAGTCCTGAAATATACCAGTCTTTGTATGGGGAAGAGCCGCAGTATAACAGTGTGTATTTCCAGATGAAAAAAGGATATGAAGATCAGCTGGAGATTTTGGGAGAGGATATCTTGAAAGGAGAAGGAGCACTGAATATCAGCTATACAGATTCCATTGAAGATCAGCTGGATGACATGCTTGGAAGTCTGGATATTGTAATGGCAGTGCTGGCTATTTCGGCAGGGCTTTTGGCATTTGTCGTATTGTATAACCTCAACAGTATCAACATTACAGAGAGAAGAAGAGAACTGGCAACATTGAAGGTACTTGGATTTTATGATAATGAAGTATCGGCATATGTATACAGGGAAAATATGATACTGACTGTAATCGGCGGCGTTGCCGGTATTATTCTCGGAAGTATTCTGCACCGGTTTGTGATCGTGACAGTAGAAGTAGATTCTGCGATGTTCGGACGCAGTATTGAAATGTCCAGTTATGGATACAGTTTTCTGATTACACTTGCATTTTCTGTATTTGTAAATCTTGTCATGTATTTTAAACTCAAAAAGATTGATATGGTGGAGTCATTAAAGAGTGTAGAATAAATTCAGAAATTTCACAGTACGGACATAAATCTTTGATATGATGAAGCTAAAGAGTGGTTGCTGTTCACAGTAACAAAGAGTGGCAAGATGAGGAGTGAGGAAAAGATGGATAAGACGAAAATTTTAGTAGTAGATGATGAGAGCAGGATGAGAAAGCTGGTAAAGGATTTTCTTGTGAGGCAGGGATATACCGTGTTAGAGGCCGCAGACGGCATGGAGGCAATGGACTATTTTTATGAGGATAAAGATATTGCGCTGATCATTTTAGATGTGATGATGCCGAAGATGGATGGATGGCAGGTTTGTCGGGAGATCCGTATGCATTCAAAGGTGCCGATCATCATGCTGACGGCAAGATCGGAAGAGCGGGATGAGCTGCAGGGATTTGATCTGGGAGTGGACGAATATATTTCCAAGCCGTTCAGTCCGAAAATCCTGGTAGCCAGAGTAGAAGCAATCCTTCGAAGGACGCAGGGAAGCGGAAACACAGATGAGATTTCAGCCGGCGGAATCGTGGTGGACAAAGCGGCACATACAGTGATGAGTGATGGATCACCGGTAGATCTGAGTTTTAAAGAGTTCGAGCTTTTGACATATTTTATCGAGAATCAGGGAATTGCACTTTCCAGAGAAAAGATTCTGAATAATGTGTGGAATTACGACTATTTCGGGGATGCCAGAACGATTGATACCCATGTCAAAAAACTCAGGAGCAAGCTGGGGGACAAGGGAGAATATATCAAGACCATCTGGGGGATGGGCTATAAGTTTGAGGTAGAGTAATGAAACATTCGATCAAAAGGCAGATGACCGTAGTATTCAGCGGACTGATCATTTTTATTCTGGTCATGATGTTTCTCGTATATTCCAAGTGTCTGGAGACATACTACATCATGCATAAGGAGAGGGACCTTCTGGAAGTGCATAAGACAGTAGGAACGGCACTGGCACAGGGAAATAAGGAAGATGAGCGCGCGTGGAAAGTGATGGAGCGTACGAATATATCCATGCTTGTCTTACAGGATAATCAGGTGATTTTCTCGCCGAGAGGAGATCAGGAACAGCTTGTCAGCCAGCTGCGCGGATATGTATTTAATCAGAATCAGGATGAAGGAGAGCTTCTGAAAAGTACGGACAACTATGAAATACGAAAGATCAGAGATCCGGTAGCAGGAATTGACTATCTGGAAATGTGGGGAACCTATTCTAAAGGAGCGATCTTTATTCTGAGGAGTCCATTGGACAGTATCTGGGAGAGCACGGCGCTTGCAAACAAGCTGCTGGTCTATGTCGGAATTGCGGCACTGGTGCTGGGAGGAATTCTGGTATCTTTGTTTGCGAGAAAGATTACAGAGCCGATCACACAGCTTGCTTCCCTTTCCAGACGGATGTCAGAGCTGGATTTTGACGCAAGGTACACCGGAGGTGGAGAGGATGAGATCGGAACGCTCGGGAATAATTTCAATATTATGTCCGAGCGTCTGGAGAAGACAGTTTCGGAACTGAAGCGCGCCAATAATGAGTTGATGAAGGATATTGAGAAGAAAGAAAAAATGGAAGATATGCGGAATGAATTTCTGGGCAATGTTTCCCATGAGTTAAAAACGCCGATCGCTTTAATCCAGGGATATGCAGAAGGATTGAAAGAAGGCGTCAGTGATGATCCGGAAAGCCGGGAGTTTTATTGTGATGTGATTATGGATGAAGCTTCCAAGATGAATCTCATGGTCAAGAATCTTCTGACGCTGAATCAGCTTGAGTTTGGAAATGATGAAGTTATATTCGAACGTTTTGATGTCTCCAAACTGATCCAGGGTGTGATCCAGAGCTGTGAGATCCTGATCCAGCAGGCCGATGCGAAGATTGATTTTATCGGTGAGAGTCCGGTCTATGTGTGGGCAGATGAGTTCAAAACAGAGCAGGTGATCCGCAATTATCTCACCAATGCGATCCACCATGTGGACAATGAGCGCAGAATCGAAGTCCGTGTCCTGTCAAAAGATGACATTGTTCGGGTGACGGTGTTCAACAGTGGTCATCCGATCCCTCAGGAGGATCTTGCAAAGTTGTGGGACAAGTTCTACAAAGTAGACAAAGCACATACCAGAGAGTATGGCGGTAACGGAATCGGACTGTCGATCGTCAAAGCAATCATGGAGTCCTTCCATCAGAAATACGGGGTCAGAAACTTTGACAATGGTGTGGAATTCTGGTTTGAGCTGGACGGGAAATCAGCTTTACATGAAGAACAAAATGCGATAAAATAATCTGCAAATGCAGGCATACAACGTGCCAACTGGAAACAGGAGGTGTTTTGTATGCCTTTTCTCATAGGAAAGAACGTTCAGATGAAAGGAGCACATACATGACAGTAATTATCGATTATGGCGCAGGAAATATCAAAAGTGTAGAAAAAGCACTGCTCTCTCTCGGACAGGAGGTCGTGATCACAGATGATGCAGATACGATTTTAAATGCCGAAAGGATCATACTTCCCGGTGTCGGCGCGTTTGGCAACGCGATGGCACAGCTTGAAAAAACCGGACTGGATGAAGTGATCCGCGAAGCTGTAAGAAGAAAAATCCCGTTTCTTGGAATCTGTCTTGGTCTTCAGCTCTTGTTTGAAAAGAGTGATGAAGCTTTGGGAGTGAAAGGCCTTGGGGTTTTAAAAGGGGAAGTGAAGAAGATTCCGGCAAAAAAAGGATTGAAGATTCCTCATATGGGATGGAATTCTCTGCATTTTGCGCATAATGGAAAGCTGTTTCAGGGAATCGAAGAGGGCGCATATGTTTATTTTGTGCACTCTTATTACCTGGAAGCAGAAGAAGAGTCGATCGTGAAAGCTTCTGCCGAATATGGGGTACATATCCATGCTTCCGTGGAAAAAGAAAATGTATTTGCCTGTCAGTTTCATCCGGAAAAAAGCGGTGAGACAGGTCTGAAGATCCTGAAAAATTTTACAGAACTGTAAGGGGGAAGAGGCGATGTTTACGAAGAGAATTATCCCATGTCTGGATGTAAATAACGGACGAGTTGTAAAAGGCGTGAATTTTGTGGATTTAAAGGATGCCGGGGATCCGGTAGAGATTGCGAAAGCGTATGACGCGGCAGGTGCAGATGAACTTGTGTTTCTGGATATTACCGCATCTTCTGACGGGCGCGGGACAGTGATCGATATGGTACGGGAAGTGGCAAAGTGTGTGTTTATTCCGTTTACAGTCGGCGGGGGAATCCGCACAGTGGAAGATTTTAAAGCACTGCTTCGCGAGGGGGCAGACAAGATTTCCATTAATTCTTCTGCGATCGCCAATCCGCAGCTGATCCGGGATGCAGCGGATAAATTTGGCAGCCAGTGTGTAGTGGTGGCGATCGATGCCAGAAAGAGAGAGGATAGAAGCGGCTGGAATATTTATAAGAACGGCGGACGCGTGGATGTCGGGATCGATGCCATTGAATGGGCGAAAAAGGTGGAAAGTCTGGGCGCAGGAGAAATTCTTCTTACAAGTATGGACTGTGACGGGACAAAAGCAGGATACGATTTGGAGCTGACCAAAGCGGTGGCAGAGAGCGTGTCCATTCCGGTGATTGCATCCGGCGGTGCGGGGACCGTGGAGCATTTCAAAGAGGCGCTGACAGACGGCGGCGCAGACGCAGCACTGGCGGCATCATTGTTTCACTATAAGGAACTGGAGATCCGGCAGGTCAAAGAATATTTGAGAGATCAGGGGATTTCCGTCAGACTAATATAGAACAAAAGAGAGGAAGTGAACATCATGTCTGGAATCAATGGAGACTGGTATGAAGCATTAAAGGGGGAATTTAAGAAACCTTATTATAAAACATTATTTAATACGGTCAATGAGGAGTATCGGACCAGACAGATTTTTCCGCCGGCGAATGATATTTTCAATGCGTTTCATCTGACACCTTTAAAAGATGTGAAGGTAGTGATTCTGGGGCAGGACCCGTACCACAATTTCAATCAGGCGCACGGGCTGTGCTTCTCGGTGAAAAAGGGAGTGCAGGTGCCTCCGTCTCTGGTTAATATTTATAAAGAGCTGCAGGATGATCTGGGCTGTACCATTCCGAACCACGGGTGTTTGACAAAATGGGCCGAGCAGGGAGTACTGATGCTCAACACGGTGCTGACTGTACGGGCGCATCAGGCGAATTCTCACAGAGGAATCGGCTGGGAGGAGTTTACAGATGCAGCGATCATGGCAGTCAACGCACAGGACCGTCCGGTCGTATTCATCTTATGGGGAGCGCCGGCACAGCGGAAAAAACGAATGCTCAATAATTCGAAGCATTTGATACTTGAAGCGCCGCATCCAAGCCCGTTGTCTGCATACCGGGGATTTTTCGGAAGCAGGCCGTTTAGCCAGACCAATCATTTTCTGGAAGAACATGGCGTTACACCAATCGACTGGCAGATTGAGTAGGGCTGTCAGGAATTCAGATATAGCTGATTCATATGATGCGAAATGGTTGCAGTTGTCAAGGAGAGCCTTTTTGCCAGATCACTCTGGTAAGTGGGTTCTTTTTTATTACAATCTTAAGAAAATTTTAATAATTTACCAAGCAGAAATTTTTAAATTCTTTTATATAATGTAGTGCATTGGGAGGAGGTATGGTGTGAAAAAGATCATTGAAGTAAAGAATTTATACAAACTGTATAAGCTTGGAGATTCTGCAGTGCGAGCACTCAACGGAGTCAGTCTGGAGATTTATGAGGGTGAATTCTGTGCCATTGTAGGTACTTCCGGCTCAGGAAAATCGACGATGCTGAATATGCTGGCAGGTCTGGAAAAACCCACAAAAGGAGAAGTCATTATAGACGGACAGCATATTGAGAATTTAAAAGAAGATCAGCTTGTCAGATTCAGGAGAGAAAAAGTAGGATTTATCTTTCAGTCTTTTCAGCTTTTAGGCAGTATGAATGCGCTGGAAAATGTGGCGCTTCCTTTGAGTTTCCGCGGTGTGCCGAAAGCCCAACGCCTGAAAAAAGCGGATAAGATGCTGGATCTGGTCAAGCTGAAAAAGCATAAAAAGCATCTGCCAAACCAGATGTCCGGAGGACAGCAGCAGAGAGTCGGTGTGGCAAGAGCACTGGTGGTAGATCCGAAGATCATTTTTGCAGATGAGCCGACAGGAAATCTGGATTCCCGTACATCCCGGGAAGTCATGGCGCTGATGCAGCAGGTGGTCAGAGAGCAGAAGAAAACACTGGTCATGGTAACCCATGATGATCATCTTGCGGGATATGCAGATCGCATCTTCCATATTATAGACGGGAAAATCGTCAAAGTAGAAGACAATAGAAAAAAAGCAGGGGAACATGCAGAGCAGGGAGGAAATGAGCAATGAGACGATGGAAACAGGCAATGGGAGTGATCGTAAGTTTTGCACTGGTGGCGGCAATGCTGCTTCCGATGAGTGCACTGGCAAGAGAGCAGGCGATTCCCACGATACGACTGACACTCGGAAACGGACAGACAACACCACAGTATGCAGCAGGAGAGACAAGTGAACTGTTGATTCGGGTCTGGAACAAGGGAACACAGGATGCGGGGAATGTAAAGATTTCTCCGGTACTTGATGATGGGGCGAGCTGGCCGTTTGAAATCGCCGATATGAACAACGAACTGGAGCTGGGAACAATCCCGGCGGGACAGTACGCAGAAGCAGTCTGGAAAGATTTAAAGGTACGCGATGATGTGGAGACAAAATCATACAAACTGGCGTTTACAGTGACTTATGATGATGGTGAGAACCAATTCCAGAGTACACCGTACATCTTTGCGAAGACAACGGCAAAGCCGGAGGAAAAACCAGATGACAATAATAACAATAACAATGCACAGCCGGAAACACCGCAGGAGCCACAGGGCGGCGGGGAAAGTCTGGCTGGTGGAGTGACAAACACGGATCCGATCATCTCCGGAGGAGGAAGTGGCGGTGGAACTTCTACTGCTTCAGTACCGCGAGTGATCGTGGCAGGGTTTAATACAGATCCGGGCGATGTCAATGCGGGAAGCAACTTTAAACTGATCATTCATTTGAAGAATACATCTTCCACGACAGCGGTTTCCAATATGCTGTTTGATCTTCAGGCACCGGCTTCCGGAACAGACGCAGCAGCAGAGGCGCCGGCATTTTTGCCTGCATCCGGTTCCAGCTCGATTTATCTGGATGGAATCCCGGCAGGAGGGACAAAAGATATTTCCATTGATCTGAATGCAAGAGCAGATCTTGTGCAGAAACCATACAGTATTGCGATGTCCATGAAATATGAGGACGGCAATGCCACACAGTTTGAAAGTGCTTCCAGTCTGGCAATCCCGGTAAAGCAGGCAGCCAGATTTGAATTGAGTGACATTGAAGTGGCACCGGAATCCGTTGCTGTTGGAGAAGAAGCAAATATTACCTGCAGTCTTTACAATACCGGACGAATCAAGCTTTACAATGTAAAAGCCAAATTTGAAGGGGAAGGTCTGACAGGAAAAGAAGTATTTGTAGGAAATATAGAGCCGGGGGCAACAGGTTCTATTGACGGAATCGTAACAGCAAATCAGGAGATGGATGAGACGAAAAAGTGTAAAGTCGTGATTTCTTATGAAGATGAAGCCGGAAAGAGTGCGAGTATGGAGAAAGAATTTCCTCTGACAGTAACACCTGCACAGAATCCTGCGGATATGATGCCGGTGGAGGCAGAAGCACCGGAAAAAGGACTTCCGGTTGTTCCGATCGTGATCGCGGTTGTTGTGGTGGCAGGAATTGTTACAGTTGTGCTGCTGCTCAGACATAAGAAGAAAAAAATGGCGGCTTTGGAAGAGGAGGACTTGCTGAATGAGGTGGATCGATTTACTGAGGATGAGTAGCAACAGTCTGAAACGAAGAAAGCTTCGGACGTTTTTGACAGTGCTGGGTGTCGTCATTGGTACTGCATCTATCGTAGTCATGATCTCGCTGGGTCTTGGACTTCAGGAATCGATGTATCAGGAAATTGAGCAATCCGGAGGTGTTACAAGTCTGACAGTGACAGGAAAAGGTTCTTCCCAGATGGGCGGTTTCTATATGGGGGATACCAACAAAGAAGAGGAAGCGAACAAATATACAACAGATGATGTGATCGAACAGATTAAAAAGCTGGATCATGTGGCAGACGTGCAGCCGGTTTTGTCAATTGATGCACTTTTAAAGAAAAACGGATATATCGGATACTGTTCTCTGACAGGTATGACAGAGGAAGGGCTGAAAGATCTGAATATCAAACTGGCACCGGGCGGAAGCCTTCCGAAAGCAGACAGTGCGGAACTGGATCTGGTTATCGGAAATAATGTCATTACAAACTTTTCAGAAGAATCAACAGGAAAGATGTATTGGGAGACAGGAGTGCTTCCGGATATAGATCTGGCTCATGATTCATTGTTTTTGATCCTGGATCAGGAGGGATATAATTCGAGTCAGTCGCCTTCTACGGGAGGGACAACAGCGGAGAGCAGCGGAGACGGCAAGACACAGAAGAGCACAAAGCCGCCGAAAAAGTATGTCGTGCGGGCAAGCGGCATGGTGGAAGGGGATGTGGATACATACAATGCAAATTCCTATTCTGTGTATTGTAACCTCGAGACATTGAAAAGTATGCTGAAAAAGGAGTTCAGCGGCAGAGCGATTCCGGGACAGCCGACTACAAAATCCGGAAAACCATATAAGGATTTTGTATATTCCTCACTGAAAGTCAAGGCAGATGACATTGACAATGTAGACGCACTGTCCACAGAAATCCGAAATATGGGATTCCAGGTGACTACAAATGTGGAGTATATGGACAGCATGAAAAAACAGTTTGCAATGGTGCAGGCGGTTCTTGGTGGAATCGGTGCCGTGTCACTGTTTGTAGCGGCGATCGGAATTGCCAATACAATGATGATGTCCATTTATGAGAGAACAAAAGAAATCGGTGTGATCAAGGTATTGGGATGCAGCCTGCGCAATATCAAGCAGATGTTTCTGTTAGAGGCAGCGTTTATCGGATTTATCGGCGGACTGGTCGGAAATATCTTAAGTTTTTTGATCTCTTTTGTGATCAATGCGATCGTGGCCAGCAGCGGGGCAATGGGAGTGGAAGGAAATATTTCCTATATTCCGATCTGGCTGGCAGCGGCATCCATGATTTTTGCAGTATTTGTGGGGATGGCGGCAGGATATTTCCCGGCACTTCGGGCAATGCGGCTGAGCCCATTAGCAGCAATCCATAACGAATAAAGGAAAAGTATCTATAATAAAAAGTCTGTCCACAGAAAGCGGAATACTTTCTGCGGGCAGACTTTTTTGTGAGAAAAATTGATTGTATGAAAGTGGTTTGGTACTATTTAAAAACCAGTGGTTTAGTGTTATACTAAAACTCTGTAAGGCTGATAATTACGGTGGAATTTCTATTTTATAAATTTGCAAAAAGGAGAAAAACAATGTTTCGATTATGGGCAAAAGAATTTAAAGACAACCGGATGCTGCGGGACACGGTGATCTGCGATGATTCGGATGAGACACGCACACATAAAATTTTCAATGCGCTGGAGGAAATCTGCTATGAGTTTGATCTCAGCAAGCCGATCTGGTTGGATGTGACGATTGCAGAATTTAAGAAGCATGCAAAGGCAAGATTTTATCAGGATAATTTTGTGGATTCCATTGATTTTGATTATCTGGAGATCCAGATCATTGAGGAGTAGCATATGAATAAGAATACATTCAGCAATCGGGTAACATGGTACAATTTTATACTCTGTATTTTTGTTGTTTGGATTCATGCACAGAATACGGATCTGTTTACAGAAGTGGTAATGATAGAGGGAAAGCCGTTGTTTAATCAGATTGAGCAGACGATCGTTTCGGATATCGCAGTGGTCGGTGTGGCAGGATTTTTTCTGTGTTCCGGATACCTGTTTTACAGAAATTATTCCTGGGGGAAAGTGCTGGAAAAATATAAGACGCGGTTTGTGGGGCTGTTTATCCCGTATGTGATCTGGACACTGCTTTACTATTTCATTCATGTAGGGGTGTCCTATATCACACCTTTGCGGGCTGTGTTCAATGAACCACCGATCACAGTAACCTGGAAGGGGATCGTGGATGCGGTACTCAATTACAGATACTGCGCATTTTTATGGTTTTTACAGTTTCTGATCCTGCTTGTGGTGCTCTCCCCTCTTATTTATCTGCTGATCAGCAATAAATATATGGGGATCGTGGCGATCGTTCTGGTGCTTGTCATTGACAGTACCGGTATCTGTGGAGATCTGGCATTCGGAAGTGTACAGGCGCAGGCATTTTGCAACTGGCTGTTTATTTATATGACCGGGGGATATATCGGAATTCATGGAAGTGGTGCAGTAGAAAGTAAAAACACAAGCTGGCTGCTGCTTTTGGCGAGCGTGATTCTTGCGGTTCTGGCGTATTATTTTTTCAAATATTCGCCGAGTATGTTCACCAATCTGATGTATCTTCTGTTGTTTGCGGCTGCCTTGTGGTGCCTTGTCTGCAAGCTGCCGCTTCCGATGGCGGCAAACTGGCAGAAGCATACATTTATTGTATACATGACGCATTTTCTGATCGTGCGTGGGATGAACGTGTTGGTGAGTAAGTATCTTTCCGCATCTATGTGGCCGGGAATCCTTTTGTTTTTCCTGCTTCCGGTGCTTTGCTTTGCGCTGACATCACTGTTTTGGCGGATTTGTGGAAAAGGCCAGTCCTTCGTGTGGAAAATGTTGTCCGGAAACCGATAGAGTGTGGAAAACTGATTACTTATGCCGGTAATAAAATACAGCGACCTGTGTTCTGTCACGCAGATCCAGTTTATCGAGGATGGAACTCAGGTAATTCCGGACGGTTCCTTCACTGAGAAACAGGCGAGAAGCAATTTCTTTGTTACTGAGACCGTCAGCGATCAGGCGTATGATCTCAAGCTCCCGTTCGCTGATGTCGTAGTCTTCCAGGTGGAATGTCGGACCGGTTTGAAGAAGCTCGGGAATCTTGGAAATGATTTCATTTCCGAAAACAGTCTGTCCGGAGTGAACCGCGTGCAGTGCCGGGATGAGGCTTTCGTAATCCTGTTTGAGGAGATAGCCTTTCGCACCAAGTTTTAATGCCCTTACAATATACTCATCATCGGAGAACGTGGTGAGAAGAAGAATTTTCGCATCGGGAAATTCTTTTAATATCTCAGCGGATGCGTCAAGTCCGCTGAGTTCTTTCATTCTGATGTCCATAAGAAGTACATCAGGTCTGTATGTTCTGAATAATCTTACTGCGTCTTTTCCGTCCGTGCCTGTGGCGGAAACGGTAATATCACCGCTGGCTTCCAGAATGGTTTTCAGTGCGCCGGAGACAAAAATATCATCATCAATAATTACAATATTCATAACCTTAATACTCCTGTTCTTTTGGGATAGTGATAAAAAGGCGGAAGCCTTTTTGTATTGTGATCTGCAGGTTTCCGTTCAGGATTTTGAGCCGGTCGTTCATATTGGAAAGACCGATCCCTCTGCTTGAGAATAATGCTTCCCGGTTGTTTTCTGAGAGGGAAAGCCCTTCTTCCAGGGTGCCATTGTCTTCGATACAAAGCTGATACAGTGCAGGGTGTTCCCGCATGGTGATCTGTACCAGAGTGGCATTGCTGTGTCTGGCCACGTTGGAAAGCGCTTCTTTTACAATGCTGATAAAACAATATTTGATTTCCCGCGGAACTTCAAATCCCATGTCATAGTTCAGGGTTACAGGACAGAACGTAAAATCCGAGGTCAGGCTTTCGGCTGCTTCTTTCAGATTCAGTGATTCGTCATGAAGATCGTGGACACTGGTGCGGATGCTGGTCATTGCCTGATTCAGAGAATGATCCAGATCATCCAGAACCGGTGAGAGTGCATCGGAAGCATTGATGGCCTTGGCGGCGCCTGTTATCAGGATGGAGCGGGAGAGCAGATGTCCCACATTGTCATGAATTTCTCTGGCAATCCGGTTTCGCTCTTTCAGTGTGGCCGCATAAATTTCGTAATCCTGTTTTTCCGCAAGCATCCTGTTTTTTTCTTCCAGAAGGAGATTTTTTTCGGTACTGTCGTCTCTTAGTTTCATGAGACTTTGTTCCAGACATTCTGCGGCTTCTGTGCGGTTTTGCAGACAAAAAGCCAGGAGAAACAAGAAGATTCCCCAGAAGGAAAAAAGAGGAATTTGTTTTCCTTCTGACCAGATGCCGTAAAAGTAAAGAACGCTGCATACAAGAGCCGGAACATGATATTGATCCAGAAGGAGTACATAAAATACTGCGGGGAAAAACAGAAACAGCTCCGGGATCAGAAAAGCGGCCGCTATAAAAGCGGTACACAGAACCAGGTGAAGCCTTTTTGACTGTGCAAAATAACTGGTACAGCACAAACACAGGCACAGGAGAAAGGCGCATACAAAAAAATAATCCAGTTTTCTGAAAAAAAGGAAAAAGAAGCCGGACAATATGAATAATCCAGTATTTTCAAGATGGCGCATCGTACAATTCCTCCCGGTAAACAGATTTATCTTTGGATATCCTCAGTATAATACAAAATCAGGATCCGGGCAAAGGAAAAGGCAAAAGGAAAGACGGAAAGTGACATTTGTCATGTGGGGAAATGACAGCGTTCACTACCGGATGGAAAGCGGGCAGTTTATAATTTGGGTATCAGCTGTAGGAAAAGAACAGCGTTCGATCAAACAAGGAGGAGACATATATGGGTGGAACAGAGCGTTTTCAGGAAAATGGAATCATACAGATAGAAAATCTTGTAAAAAGATACGGTTCTTTTGTTGCCCTGGATCATTTGAATCTGAATGTTCGGGAAGGGGAAATTTTCGGACTTCTGGGACCAAACGGATCGGGTAAAACAACGGTGATCAACTGTATGCTGGCACTTTTGAAATATGATAAAGGCAGTATACGGATATTCGGTCAGGAGATGGCACCGGATCATTATGAGGTGAAAAAGCAGATAGGGATCATACTTCAGAATGTGGCGGTTTTTGATGAACTGACAGTATATGAGAATATTGATTATTTCTGCGGACTTTATGTAAAAGAGAAAGAAAAAAGAAAAAGTCTTGTAAAAGAGGCGATTGCTTTTGTAGGGCTGGAGGACTACCAAAAGACAAGACCAAAGAAGCTCTCCGGCGGACTCTTAAGAAGGCTAAATATTGCCTGTGGCATTGCACACAAGCCCAGATTGATTATTCTGGATGAACCTACAGTGGCTGTGGATCCGCAGAGCAGAAACCGGATTCTGGAAGGAATTCAGGAGCTGAACAGACAGGGAGCAACCATTGTTTATACCTCTCATTATATGGAAGAGGTGGAGCAGATCTGCAGCAGGATTGCGATCATGGATCATGGAAGGAGTATTGCTGTTGGCACCAAAGAACAGCTTACCGGGATGATCAAAACAGGGGAAAAGGTGACGATCGAGGCGGTCGTACTAAGTGAGGAGCAGCTTGCAGGAATCAGAGAGCTGCCGCATGTATTCGCTGTTGATTATCAAAATGACATTCTTACTGTACAGTGTACAAAAGCCAGACATAACCTTGTGCGGATCCTTCACTGTCTGGAGGAGCAGGGGACTGCTTTTGGAAGAGTCTACTCAGAGCTGCCGACTCTGAATGATGTATTTCTTGAGATTACAGGAAAGCAGCTTCGCGATTAGAGGGGGGGAGAGAGATGTTTCATTTGATAAAATACAGTGTGATCAGAAAAGTAAAGAATTTCAGTATGTTATTTTGGCCCTGCATGTTTCCGCTGATTCTCGGAACGCTGTTTTATTTTGCATTCGGGAACATTTCAGAGTCAGATTTTGAAACTGTTCAGGCTGCTTTTGTGGAAGAGAATCCGGGAGATTCAGTATTTCCGTCATTCCTGGAAGAAGTCAGCAAAGAAGAAACTTTGATCCATGTGGAAACAATGACAGAAAAAGAAGCGTTGCAGAAGCTTGAGGATCAGAAAATCTCCGGAATTTTTTATGGAACAGAAACGCCTTATCTGAAGGTGGGAAAAAACGGACTTGCTCAGAGTATTATGCAAAGTCTTCTGGAGAGCTATCTAAATGGAAAGGATACGCTGGAAACAGTGGCAGATGTACATCCTGAAAATATGAAAAAGGCGGTTGCCGCGATGTCGGACTATCAGGAACTGGTAGAGAATGTTTCCGCAGGCGGCAGAACGACCAACGGGAACATGGGATTCTTTTATGCGCTGGCTGCGATGGCGTGCATGTACGGCTGTTTTATCGGTCTTGGTTCTGCGATGTGGCTGCAGGCAAACCTGAGTACTTTGGCTGCGAGACAATGTGTATCTCCGGTACACAGACTGAAGATGATACTTACGGAGCTGATCTCTTCTTTTATACTTCATTTTTTAAATGTGGTGATTTTAATTGTTTACTGCAAATATGTACTTCAGATGGAATTTCAGGGAAGTATGGGAAAAATGCTGCTGATTGTGGCGGCAGGCTGTGTAATCGGAGTGAGTATGGGAATTCTGGTGTGCAGTATCGGCAAGTTCAGCGAGGGGATCAAGGTTGGAATCATGCTTGGGATTTCTATGACAACCAGTGTGCTGGCTGGTCTTGTGAATGTACAGATAAAACATGCCGTTGACCGTGCATTGCCCCTTGTAAACAAACTGAATCCGGCGGCAGTAATCTCAGATGCTTTTTACTGTATTAATGTGTATGACGATCCGGTACGGTTCAGAAATGACATTCTTACACTATTTATCATGTGCGCAGTAATTCTTGCAGTTTCATTTGTGGTTGTCAGGAGGGAACGTTATGACAGTATTTAAAGGATACATGAAGATTATCGGTCAGAACAGAATGTTGATACTGCTATATGTTGCTATTTTTTTCGGATGTACGCTTCTGTTTCAGTCCACAGCGGGAAAGTCAGAAACAAGTTATCAGGCGGAAAAGCTGAATATTGGAATTGTCGATGAGGATGGAGGAAGTCTTGCAGAGTCTCTGACAGAGTATCTTGGAAATCTGCATCATCTGATTCCTGTAGAAAATGACGTTTCTGAGATACAGGAAAAGCTGTATTACAGAGAAGTGTATTATGTGGTCAGAATTCCGGAGAATTTTTATGAGAAATGTATCAAGGGAGACGAAAAACTTTCTGTGACAAAAATTCCGGATACATATTCGGGCAGTTATGTGGATCAGCAGATCAACAGCTTTCTGAATAATGCCAGAACGTATCAGGCAGCAGGATTTACGGAGGCGGAAGCAGCGAGTGCTCTTGAGAGGACACAAAGCGTGAAGGTAACCTTTTTAAAGGATGGGAAAAACACAGAAGATGCTCCGTATGTATATTATTTTCGGTATATGCCGTATCTGTTTCTGGCATTATCTGGATTTGTGATGGGTAATATTCTGATTGTTTTTCATAATCCAGATCTGAAAAAAAGGATGGCGGCATCTCCTGTTTCCGGAAGAAGACAAAGTCTGGAGGGGATTTTGTGCATGAGCCTGGCAGGGATTGCGCTGTGGATCTTTGTAATTGTAATTGCGATTGTATTTTTTGGAAAAGATTTTTATACATCAGGAAATTTTGCATATTACCTGTTGAATTCGGTATTCATGCTTTTCGTAGCGATTGCGCTGGCATATCTGATGGGAACAATTGCACCGAACAGAGACGCGTTGACCGGAATTGCGAATATCATTTCTCTGGGAATGTGCTTTCTGGGAGGTGCGTTTGTGCCTCTTGAGTTCATGGGAAATGATGTAAAAGCTGTGAGTCAGTTCCTTCCGGTATACTGGTATGAGAAAGCAAATGATATTCTTGCTGATTTCGGACATCTGACAGCTTCTGCAAAAGGACAGTTCTTGCAGGCGATTATGATACAGCTTGTTTTCGCAGCAGCATTTGTCTGCCTGGTACTGGTGGTTGAAAAATATAAAAGAGTGGATTCATAGCAGGATGCGGACTGTGACTGTGGTGGAGCGACTGCGGGAAGTGGAGAATTAGGAAAAAACCAACTTGACAAACAGGAATTGTCAGTGTAAAATGCAAAACATATCAGACAAAGGCGTCTTTTACGTATATTTTTACGTGAAGGGGGCCTTTTTTTGTTGTGATAAGAGAATCTGATTACAGGAGGGGCTTGATTATGTGTTCAATTATAGGATATTGCGGTATTTGCGATGATCTGGATGAGTTTCAGAAAGGATTTGATAAAACGATTTCCAGAGGACCGGATGACAGCAGGATTGTAGATACCGGAAATGGTCTGCTTGGATTCCACAGACTTGCGATCATGGGGCTTACGGCATCCGGGATGCAGCCGTTTTCACTGGGTGGCAGTTATGTGGTATGCAATGGAGAGATTTTCGGATTTGAGCGTTTGAGAGAAAGCCTTTCCGACAGATATACGTTTCAGAGTGATTCGGACTGCGAAGTGCTTCTGCCGCTCTATGAGACATATGGTACAGAAATGTTTCGTATTCTGGATGCGGAGTTTGCCTGCATCATCTATGACGGAAAAACACAGGAATATATTGCGGCAAGAGATCCGATCGGTATCCGCCCGCTCTATTATGGATATGATAAGAAGGGAACCATCGTATTTGCAAGTGAAGCCAAAAATCTGATCGGGCTGTGTGAAAAAATCCATCCGTTCCCGCCGGGGCATTATTATAAAGACGGAGAATTTGTCTGCTACTGCGAGATTACAAAGGTGGATGAGATCTGTCAGGATGATCTGGAGCAGGTGTGCGCCAATATTCGGGAAAAACTGGTGATAGGGATCGAAAAGCGGCTGGTGGCAGATGCGAAAGTCGGATTTCTTCTCTCCGGAGGGCTGGATTCGTCGCTTGTGTGCGCAGTGGCAGCGAGAAAGAGTAAAACTCCGATCCGTACATTTGCAATTGGGATGCAAAAAGATGCCATCGATTTGAAATACGCAAAAGAGGTGGCAGATTACATCGGAAGTGAGCATACAGAAGTAATCATTACAAAAGAGGATGTGCTCTCGGCACTGGAGGATGTGATCGGACTTTTGGGAACGTTCGATATTACAACGATCCGTGCCAGCATAGGGATGTATCTTGTCTGCAAAGCCATTCATGAGCAGACGGATATCCGGGTTCTTCTGACCGGAGAAATTTCAGATGAACTGTTTGGATACAAATATACGGATTTTGCACCGTCGGCGCAGGCATTTCAGAAAGAATCAGAAAAGCGGGTCAGAGAGCTGCATATGTACGATGTCCTTCGGGCAGACCGGTGTATTTCCGTAAATTCTCTGGAAGCCAGAGTGCCATTTGGAGATCTGGACTTTGTCCGGTATGTGATGGCAATCGATCCGGAGAAAAAGCAGAATGTGTATCGGAAAGGAAAATATTTGCTCCGCCATGCGTTTGAGAAAGGGGACTATCTGCCGGAACATATTCTCTGGAGAGAAAAGGCAGCATTTTCGGATGCGGTGGGACATTCTATGGTAGACGACCTGAAAGAGTACGCTGATACATGTTACACAGAGGAAGCGTTTGAAAAGGAACGTCAAAAATATACTTATGCACAACCGTTTACAAAAGAGTCTCTTTTGTATCGGGAGATTTTTGAAAAATATTATCCGGGACAGGCGGAAATGATCGCAGGCTTCTGGATGCCGAATCAGGAGTGGGAGGGCTGTGATGTGACAGATCCATCTGCACGCGTACTGGCGAACTATGGCGCCAGCGGAGAGTAAAAGGTGTGAACAGAAAAATAAACAGAGAGGAATAGGATAGAATGAAAAATTACATGGAACAAGAGACAAAAAGTCTGTATCGGGAACAATTTGAGCATGATAACTGTGGAATCGGCGCGGTAGTAAACAGCAAAGGGATCAAAAGCCACAAAACCGTGGAAAACGCGCTGAAGATTGTAGAAAACCTGGAACACAGAGCGGGAAAGGATGCCGAAGGGAAAACCGGAGATGGTGTCGGAATTCTGCTTCAGATCTCTCATAAGTTTTTTCAGAAGGTCTGTAAAGAGCTGGGGATCAGCCTGGGAGAAGAAAGAGAGTACGGGATCGCGCAGTTTTTCTTCCCGCAGGAAGAATTACAGCGCAATCAGGCAAAGAAGATGTTTGAGATCATTGTAGAAAAAGAAGGGCTGGAACTTCTTGGATTTCGTGAGGTTCCGGTGCATCCGGAGGTGCTGGGAGAAAAGGCAAGAAGTTGTATGCCGCACATTGTTCAGGCATTCATCAAAAAGCCGGAGCATGTGGAGAAAGGACTGGAGTTCGAGAGGAAGCTTTATATTGCCCGCCGGGTGTTTGAGCAGAGTAATGACAACACCTATGTGGTATCCATGTCCAGCAGAACGATCGTATACAAAGGAATGTTTTTAGTGGGACAGCTTCGGACATTTTTTGCGGATCTTCAGGATTCGGATTATGAGTCTGCGATCGCACTGGTACATTCCCGTTTCAGTACGAATACAAATCCAAGCTGGGAGAGAGCGCATCCGAACCGTTTTATGGTACACAATGGAGAGATCAATACGATCCGCGGAAATGCAGACAAGATGCTGGCAAGAGAGGAAACTATGGAATCCGGTGCCTTGAAAGGAGAGCTTCACAAGATTCTTCCGGTTGTAGATACCAGAGGATCTGACTCTTCCATGCTGGATAACACGCTGGAATTCCTGGTGATGAGCGGAATGGAGCTTCCGCTGGCGATGATGATCGCAATTCCGGAGCCATGGAGCAAAAATGCCACACTTTCTCAGGATGTCAGGGATTTTTATCAGTACTATGCGACTATGATGGAGCCATGGGACGGTCCTGCTTCCATCGTGTTCTCAGACGGAGATATCATGGGAGCGGTTCTGGATCGAAACGGTCTGCGTCCGTCCCGTTATTATGTGATGAAAAACGGAGATTTGATCCTGGCTTCCGAAGTCGGAGTTCTGGATGTGCCGGAGGAAGAGGTCGTGTTAAAAGAACGTCTCCATCCGGGAAAAATGCTGTTGGTCGATACAGTAAAAGGCAAAATATATCAGGACGAAGAGCTGAAGGAAATGTATACAGCAAAGCAGCCTTACGGAGAATGGCTGGACAGCAATCTGGTGGAACTCAAAGACTTGAAAATTCCGAATATGCGTGTAGAAGAGTACGAGCCGGTAAAGAGAAAACAGCTTCAGAAAGCATTTGGATACACATACGAAGAATATCGCAATTCAATTCGGAACATGGCATTAAACGGAGGCGAATCCATTGCGGCAATGGGTGTGGACACACCGCTTGCAGTGCTTTCTGATAAGAGACGTCCGCTGTTTGATTATTTTAAACAGCTCTTTGCGCAGGTGACCAATCCGCCGATCGATGCGATCCGTGAGGAAATCGTGACCTGTACGACTGTCTATGCAGGAAAACAGGGAAATCTTCTGGAAGAAAAAGAAGAAAACTGCCGGGTATTAAAGATCAACAATCCGATCCTGACAAATACAGATATGTTGAAGATCAAAAAAATGAAAAAAGAAGGATTCCGGGTTGCAGTTGTTCCGATTACTTATTATAAAAGCACGAAGCTGGAGAGAGCTCTGGAGCGCCTGTTCGTGGAAGTTGACAAGGCATATAAAGACGGAGCAGACATTCTGGTACTGTCTGACCGGGATGTGGATGAAAACCATATGGCGATCCCGTCTCTTCTGGCAGTTTCTGCAGTGCATCAGCATCTGGTGGCAACGAAGAAACAGACCTCACTTTCTCTGATCCTGGAGTCGGGAGAACCAAGGGAGGTTCATCACTTTGCGACACTGCTCGGATATGGAGCGTGCGCAGTGAATCCGTATCTTGCATTGGATACGATCCATGAGCTGATCGAAGAGGAGATGCTGGACAAGGACTACTATGCGGCAGTGGAGGATTATACACTGGCGATCCTGCACGGAATCGTGAAGATTTCATCCAAGATGGGAATTTCCACGATCCAGTCTTATCAGGGAGCGAAGATCTTTGAAGCGATTGGAATTTCAAAAGAAGTGACAGACAAATATTTCGCAGGTACAGTCAGCCGTGTGGGCGGTATCACCATGGAGGATATCGAGAAGCAGGTAGATGAATACCATACAAAAGCATTTGATCCGCTGGGACTGACAACGAATCTGGCGCTGGAGAGTATGGGAAAACACAAGAGACGTGCAGATGGTGAAGAACACCGCTATAATCCGGAGACGATCCATTTGCTGCAGCAGGCGACCTGGACCGGGAATTATGAATTGTTTAAAGAGTATACGAAAAAGATCGATGCAGAGGAGACGGGATATCTGAGAAGCCTCATGGATTTTGCCTATGCAGAAAAAGAGATTCCGCTGGATGAAGTGGAGAGTGTGGAAGATATTGTGAAGCGATTTAAGACAGGAGCCATGTCCTACGGATCCATTTCACAGGAAGCGCATGAGACACTGGCAATCGCGATGAATCATCTGCATGGAAAATCCAACTCCGGAGAAGGCGGAGAGAGTGACGAGCGCCTGGATTCCGCAAATACAGAAACAGACAGATGTTCTGCCATCAAACAGGTTGCATCCGGAAGATTTGGTGTGACAAGCCGTTATCTGGTCAGCGCAAAGGAAATCCAGATTAAACTGGCACAGGGCGCGAAACCGGGTGAAGGAGGTCATCTGCCGGGGAAAAAGGTGTATCCGTGGGTGGCAAAGACAAGACATTCCACACCGGGAGTGAGTCTGATTTCTCCGCCGCCGCATCACGACATTTATTCGATCGAAGATCTGGCACAGTTGATCTATGATTTGAAAAATGCAAATAAATACTCCAGAATCTCTGTGAAACTGGTATCAGAAGCAGGCGTCGGAACCGTAGCAGCAGGTGTGGCAAAAGCAGGAGCACAGGTAATTCTGATTTCCGGTTACGACGGCGGTACCGGTGCTGCTCCGGAAAGTTCCATCCACAATGCGGGACTTCCGTGGGAACTTGGTCTGGCTGAGACTCATCAGACACTGATCCAGAACGGACTGCGTGAACGTGTGAAGATCGAAACAGACGGAAAACTGATGAGCGGAAGAGATGTGGCGATCGCGGCACTTCTGGGAGCGGAAGAATTCGGATTTGCGACAGCTCCGCTTGTAACGCTTGGCTGTGTGATGATGCGCGTATGTAATTTGGATACCTGTCCGGTGGGAATTGCTACACAGAATCCGGAACTTCGCAAACGTTTCCAGGGAAAACCGGAGTATGTAGAGAACTTCATGCGGTTTGTTGCCCAGGAGCTCAGAGAATATATGGCGAAACTCGGAGTTCGTACGGTAGATGAGATGGTAGGAAGAACAGACCTCTTAAAGAGAAATGAAACGAAGCATTCCCGGATGGCAGACAAGATGGATCTGGGTGAGATTCTGTATCATCCGGCAAAAGAAAATGTGACATTTAAAGAAGGAAAAGCCTATGACTTCCAGCTGGAAAAAACACTGGATGAGAGAGTTCTGTTAAAGAAACTGAAAACTGCGGTAGAAAAAGGAAACAAAGCAGTTCTGGAAACAGAGGTGAAAAATATCGACCGTTCTGCAGGTACGATCCTCGGCGCGGAGATTACCCGTTTCCACAAAGAAGGACTGCCGGAAGATACCATTGTTGTAAACTGCAAGGGAGTCGGCGGACAGAGCTTCGGAGCATTTATTCCGAAGGGACTGACCATGACACTCTGCGGAGATACCAACGACTATTATGGAAAAGGACTTTCCGGTGGAAAACTGGTTGTATATCCGCCGAAGAACAGAGGATATAAAGCCGAGGAAAATATCATTGTCGGAAACGTGGCGCTTTACGGTGCAACGGCAGGAAAAGTGTTCATCAACGGTGTTGCAGGAGAGCGTTTCGCAGTCCGCAATTCCGGAGCGTATGCCGTTGTAGAAGGGGTAGGTGAGCACGGATGTGAATATATGACCGGCGGACGTGTGGCAGTGCTTGGAAAAACAGGAAAGAACTTTGCTGCGGGAATGAGCGGAGGAATCGCCTACGTTCTGGATGAAAACAGTCATCTTTACCGCAATCTGAACAAGGCCATGATCGCAATTGAAAAAGTGGAGAACAAATATGACATCCAGGAGCTTCGCGCAATGATCGAGGAGCATGTGGAAAATACAGGTTCTGCGCGCGGAAAAGAGATTCTTGCCGACTTTGATGCGTATCTGCAGAAATTTAAAAAGATTATTCCTCATGATTATAAGAAGATGATCGCACTGGCTTCCAAGTGGGAAGAACGGGGAATGAGCAGCGAACAGGCACAGATGGAAGCCTTTAATGAGAGTTTTCAGATGAAAGAAAGTGAGGTATAGAAACAATGGGAAAACCAACAGGATTTTTAGATTACGAAAGAAAAAATACAAAGGCAGAAACACCGCTTCAGAGAATCCGTCATTTTCATGAGTTTAAAACTTCACTGCCTGTAAAAGAACAACAGAAACAGGGCGGACGCTGCATGGACTGCGGCGTGCCGTTCTGCCAGAACGGCAGCCTGCTCGCAGGCATGACATCCGGATGTCCGCTTCACAATCTGGTGCCGGAGACCAATGATCTGATCTATCGCGGGAACTGGAAACAGGCATATGAGCGTCTCGAAAAGACACATTGTTTTCCGGAATTTACCGGAAGAGTCTGCCCGGCGCTCTGTGAGGCGGCATGTACCTGTGCCTTGAACGGAGATCCGGTGGCAATTAAGGACAACGAGAAAATGATCATTGAACATGCATTCCAGAACGGATGGGTGACAGCACAGCCGCCGAAGGTGCGTACCGGAAAGACGGTGGCAGTGATCGGAAGTGGACCGGCAGGTCTTGCTGCGGCATTACTGCTCAACCGAAGAGGGCATCAGGTGACTGTATTTGAGCGAAGCGACAGAATCGGAGGACTTCTGTGCTATGGAATTCCGAATATGAAACTGGAAAAAGACATTGTAGAGAGAAGAGTCCGGCTGATGAAAGAAGAAGGCGTTCTTTTTAAAACCGGAGTGAATGTAGGAAAAGATGTGACTGCAGCAGAGCTTCAAAAACAGTTCGACCGGGTGATCTTAGCCTGCGGAGCATCGAATCCGAGAGATATCGAGGTGCCGGGAAGAGACAGTAAAAATATTTATTTTGCTGTGGATTTCCTGTCTTCGGTAACAAAGAGTCTCCTGGATCAGGATCTGAAAGAGGGCACTTTTATCCCGGCAAAAGGGAAACATGTGCTGGTGATTGGAGGCGGTGATACAGGAAATGACTGCGTGGGGACCGCGATCCGACTGGGGGCCAAATCGGTTACACAGCTGGAGATGATGCCCAAGCCTTCCAAAGAGAGAACAAAGTCCAATCCATGGCCGCAGTGGCCGCGCACGGAGAAGACGGACTATGGTCAGGAAGAGGCCATTGCAGTCTTTGGAAAAGATCCGAGAATGTATCAGACAACGGTAAAGGAATTCCAGAAGGACAAAAACGGAAATGTCAAAAAAGCAGTTCTGGTCAGCCTGGAGCCTCAAAAAGATAAAAAGACAGGCAGAATGCAGATGGTTCCCGTTCCGGGCAGTGAAAAAGTGGTGGATGCTAATCTGGTACTGATCGCCGCAGGGTTTACGGGCAGCCAGAAATATGTAACAGATGCATTTGGGGTATCTGTAGATGCAAGAACAAATGTAGCGACAAAAGAAGAAACGTATGAGACCAATGTACCGGGGGTATTTGCAGCAGGAGATGTGCGCAGAGGTCAGTCGCTGGTCGTATGGGCGATCCAGGAAGGAAAACAGGCTGCAAAAGCAGTCGATTATTCTTTGATGGGGTATACAAATCTGTAAGAGAGAAATATAATAGGATCATAGTGTAAGACAAGGAGAGGATGTTATGGAGAAGTATAGAAAAACAGAAATTCTGCAGATCGTGGAGGAAGAAGGCGTTGAGTTTATCCGTCTGCAGTTTACGGATATGTTCGGAACCTTGAAAAATGTCGCAGTTCCGGTCAGCTGCCTGGAAAAAGCAATGGATGACCGCTGCACGATCGACCTGGCTTCTTTGAACGGATTTGCAAAAGAAGAGGAGACAGAGTTGTATCTCAAGCCGGATTTTTCTACGTTTACCATACTGCCATGGCGTCCTCAGAATGGAAAAGTTGCCCGTTTTCTGTGTGATGTATGCACAGAGGATGGCAGCGAATACGAACTGAGCCCGCGGCTGATCCTGAAACGGGCACTGGAAAAAGCAGAAAAACAGGGCTATACACTGGAAGTGAATCCGGAGTGTGAATTTTTCCTGTTCCATACAGATGACGATGGAATGCCGACTACCGTTTCGCACGAAAGAGCAGGGTATCTGGATACGTCGCCGATCGATCTGGGCGAGAATACAAGAAGGGACATTATTCTGACACTGGAGGAGATGGGATATCAGATTACATCTTCTCATCATGAGATTGCGCCGGCACAGCATGAGATCGACTTTGCGTTTGAAGATGCGCTTTCCACTGCAGATAAGGTGATGACATTTAAAATGGCAGTCCGTACGATTGCAAAGCGCTACGGTCTTCATGCCACATTTATGCCGAAACCACGGCAGGATGTAAATGGTTCCGGTCTGCATCTGCACATGCGGCTTCTTAAGAACGGCAGAAATGTGTTTACCGGTGAAAACGGTGAATTGAGCACAGACGGCGAAGCATTTCTGGCGGGAATTCTGGGACATGTTGTGGGGATGACAGCAGTGTTTAATCCATTGGTCAATTCTTATAAGCGTCTGGTTCCGGGATTTGAGGCACCTTCCGATGTGACCTGGTCCAGAACACAGAGAAATGCGCTGCTCCATGTCAGAAAACGCAGAGGAGAAGGCGTGGATCTGGAACTGAGAAGTCCGGATTGTGCGGCAAATCCATATCTGCTTCTGGCACTTTGTCTGGAAGCAGGACTGGATGGAATCAGGAAACAGCAGAAAGCGCCAAAGGAACTGACAGAAGATATCTGCAGACTGTCCGATGAGGAGAAAAAGCAACGAAAAATTCAGAGCCTTCCGGAAAATCTGGGAGTGGCACTGGATGCAATGGGGCAGGATCTGTTGGTGCGGGAAGTGCTTGGAGAATCCTATGTTGCGGAATATCAGAAAATGAAACGCCGAGAATGGAAAAACTATCTGGAACAGGTAACAAAGTGGGAACTGGAGCAGTATCTGTATCTGGTTTAAGAAAATCAATGGAGGCCGCAGATGGGAGTCATCGTTGTCGTATTACCAAAGCTTGAGAATGCGAAAAAAGTGAAGAAAATACTGCTTGAACACGGATTTCAGACGGTGTTTGCGTGTTCTTCTGCTTCTTCGGCTCTTCAGATGGTTGGTGAATATTCGTATGGTCTTGTCATCAGCGGGTACCGGATGCCGGATATGTATTATCTGGATCTGGTAGATTGCCTGCCGCGGGATTTTGAATCCATTCTGTTAGGATCCGAGGAGACGGTGGCACAAGTCGGTGCAGGGATTTTATCCCTGACCATGCCGATCAAAGCCTATGATCTGGTCAATACCGCAGATATGGTGCTTCGTCAGCTGGAGCGGCGGATCAAAAAGAAAACCCGGACACCCAAAAAACGGAGTGAGAAGGAACAGAATTATATCCGTAATGCAAAATTTCTGTTGATGGAGAGAAACTATCTGACAGAGGAGGAAGCTCACAAATATCTGCAGAAATGCAGTATGGATAATGGAACCAATATGGTGGAGACAGCACAGATGATCCTGACGCTGCTGTTTGATGAGACATAACTGGAAAATAGTGAGGAAAATAGAATGCCGAATTTAAATGAAAATTATTTGAAACTGCAGGAAAATTATCTTTTTTCGGAGATTGCACACCGTGTTGCTGCGTATACGAAGCAGCATCCGGAAAAAAATGTGATACGTCTGGGAATCGGAGATGTCACACGTCCTCTGTGTCAGTGTGCCGGAGAGGCACTTCTTGAAGGGGCAAAAGAGATGATGTCTGCGGATACGTTTAAAGGATATGGCCCGGAGCAAGGGTATGAAGATATCAGAAAAGCCATTGTGGACTATTACAAAAGAAGTGGTGTAGAGATCGATGCGTCTGCCGTATTTGTGTCAGACGGGGCAAAGAGTGATACAGGAAATATCACGGATCTGTTTGCACACGACAATGTGATCCTGATCCCGACACCGGTTTATCCTGTCTATGTGGACTCCAATGTTATGTGCGGAAATAAAGTGGAGTATATTGAGGGAAATGCAGACAATGACTTCCTTCCGATGCCGGACTGGGATCAGCATGCGGATATCATTTATATCTGTTCGCCAAACAATCCGACCGGCGCATGCTATAACAAAAGCCAGTTAAAAGAGTGGGTGGATTATGCGCTGAAGAATCAGGCAGTGATCCTTTTTGATGCGGCTTATGAGGCGTTTGTGTCTGATCCGGAACTTCCGAGAAGTATCTATGCCGTAGAAGGGGCAAAACAGTGCGCGATTGAGTTCTGTTCACTTTCCAAAACAGCGGGATTTACCGGAACCAGATGTGGATATACGATCGTTCCGCAGGAACTGGTATTTACAGCGTCCGCAGGAGAAGAGATGTCGCTCAATGCCATGTGGAACAGACGTCAGTGCACAAAATACAATGGTACTTCCTATATTGTACAGAAAGCGGCAGCGGCAGTGTTCAGTGAGGAAGGTATCCATCAGTGTCAGGAGAATCTGGAATACTACAGGGAGAATGCGCGTGTCATTACAGATACACTTTCAGATCTTGGCATCCGGTTTTATGGAGGGGTACATTCCCCGTATGTCTGGTTTGAATGCCCGAAGGACATGGATTCCTGGACGTTTTTTGACTATCTGCTGCATGAGATCCAGGTAGTCGGAACGCCCGGAGCCGGATTTGGAGAGAATGGAAAACGCTATTTCCGTCTGACTTCATTTGGTACTTACGAGAATACAGTAGAGGCAATGACGCGCTTCCAGGATCTTCTGGAAACAAAATAAAAAACGGAAGTTAGTATTCTCTGATAGGAAAAGTTTTCTTTCTTAAAAAAACATGAAGTTTATGACAGTAAGAGCCAAATATGGTATACTAATAGAGACTAAGTGAGAAGGGAGATTTTCCAAGTTGAGAGGAGAACACCAGATGGAAGACGCGATCAAGAATTATGAAGACGTGGACAGTTGGAAGACCGTCATTTTCTTATATAATGCAGCAATGAAAGAGGTAGGGACGAAGCTGGAAATCCTCAATGATGAGTTTCAGCACGTACATAAATATAACCCGATTGAGCATATCAAGACAAGGATCAAGACGCCGGAGAGTATCGTAAAAAAGCTCAAACGATACGGCTATGAGACTTCAATTGAGAATATGCTCCGCTATATCAATGACATTGCAGGCGTACGGCTGATCTGTTCATTTACTTCCGATATTTACCGCCTGGCGGAGATGATCGGGAATCAAAGTGACTTAAAAGTGCTGGCAATTAAGGATTACATCAAAAAGCCGAAAGAGAGCGGATATAAGAGTTACCATATGCTGGTTTCCGTGCCGATCTTTCTGTCGGACAGTGTGGTAGATACCAAGGTAGAGATTCAGATCCGCACCATTGCGATGGATTTCTGGGCCAGTCTTGAGCACAAGATCTATTATAAGTTTGAAGGTGACGCACCGGATTATATCAGTCGTGAGCTGCAGGAGTGTGCGCAGATGGTGTCCGAGCTGGATGATAAGATGCTCTCTCTGAATGAGGCAATACAGGCATGTCTGGAAGTGGAGAATACGCCGGTACCTGTTGAGCTGGTAAAGGAGAATCAGGAACAGGAGAAGAAGCAGGAAGATATCGTAGAGCATATTTTGGGAAAAGAATCGTGATAGAAAAACAGCCGTGGCTGCCATGAAAAGTGGCAGCTACGGCTGTTTTTTTTGAGTCTGCTTTAAGATTTTTTCGTGCATTACGAACATAAGAACCAAGATGAAAAGCAGATATACCGGGAATAAGGCTGGGCTGATCGTATTTACGATCCATCCGAATACAGGCGGCATAAGGCAGGTTCCGATATAGGCAGACGCCATTTGTACGCCGATCATTGCCTGGGATCGATGTGCACCGAAATGCTCCGGTGTGGAGTGGATGATGCACGGATAAACCGGGGCGCATCCAAGTCCGATAAAAAGCAGTCCTAAAAGGGCAGTTACTTCTCCGATCGGTAATAGCAACAATATGATACCTGATAATATCACACATTGTCCCAGCCGTATCATCTGAGTGTCATTGAGTTTTAGGGTTAAAAATCCGCTGAGTGCCCTTCCTGCAGTGATTCCAATGAAAAACAGGCTGGCAAATCCGGCGGCAGTTTCAGAAGTCAGCCCCCAGTGTAAAACCAGATAGCTGCTGCCCCAAAGTCCGGTTGTCTGTTCCAGAGCACAGTAACAGAAAAACGTGATCATAATTTCTTTTGCACCTGAAATCCGAACAATCTGAGAGAGAGAAAGCGCCTGTTCGTGATATGACGCAGCAGTATGACTGCTTTTGGTAGGAACAGTTGGCTTTTTCCAAAGGGGTAGGCTGAACAGCAGTACGGCCGTCAGCAGGATCTGAAGAATGGAAATATAGCGGTATCCCATATTCCAGCTGTGTCCGTTTGATAATGCGTATCCCATAATATAGGGACCAAGGGAAGCTCCGACTCCCCACATACAATGCAGCCAGCTCATATGGCGGCTTGTATAATGAAGCGCAACATAATTGTTGAGTGCCGCATCTACGCATCCGGCACCGAGACCATAAGGAACGGCCCACAGACAAAGCGCGATAAATGTATGGCTTGTGGAAAATCCGAATAGTGCAGCTGCAGTCATGAAAACACTGACAGCGGTGATCTTTCCTGCACCGAAACGTTTAGTCAGACGGTCGCTTAGCAGGCTGGAGATGATGGTTCCGACTGCAATGATCATGGAAATCCCGCCGGCATAGGAAACAGGTACAGAAAATTCACGATACATCGTGGGCCAGGCTGAGCCTAAAAGAGAATCCGGCAATCCAAGACTAATAAATGCCAGATAAATAACAGCTAACAATAGTTGAAACATATATAACCTCCTGCTTGAATGTTCTTGTGTAATAATATCGACATAGCAAGCTTGATACAACTTAATTTCCGACATATAATATAAAAAAAACGCCAAGTTTGAAAAGGAGATGTGAATATGGCACTGCAGGAGTGCAGATTGAATCTGAATCAGAAATTAAAAGAACTCCGGCCGCATGGAACGCTGGAATTTCCATGTGCGGGGTATTCTTCATACTATACAGGGCGGCAGGAGGACAGCATTCCGTGGCACTGGCATGAAGAGATTGAGATGGTATATGTTGCAGAAGGCAGGTTGGAATTAAAAATACCATCGGAATCGTTTTATGTTGAAACAGGAGATGCGTTTGTAATCAATTCCAATGTGCTCCACTATGCGATCGCTGCGGATTATTGTAAACTACATTCTCTGGTGTTTCATCCTACGCTTATTTTAGGAAATGAAGATTCGGTTTTTGCAAAAAAGTATGTACGTCCGCTCGTATCCTGTCACGCATTTTCCGGCTGTGCGGTTTCCCGGTTTGAGAATGCACATGTGATTCAGTGGTTTTGCAGTGCGTTTGACGCGATCGTACAGGAACCTCCGGGATTTGAATTTGTCGTTAGGGAGAATTTATCTAGAGTTTGTTTTTTCCTGACAGAAAAATTTAAAGATGAGCTGGAGGTACCGGAGACACTTCAAAGTCAGGACAATTTGCGGATACGAAAAATGTTGGAGTATATCCAGAGATATTATTTTGATGATATTAAGCTGGCGGATATTGCGAAGGCGGCAGACATCGGAGAAAGAGAATGTTTGCGCTGTTTTCAGAAGACAATACAGCTTTCGCCCATCCAGTATGTTTTGAAGTACAGGATCATACGGGGAGCGGAAATGCTTTTGCATAATCCGGAAAACAGCATTTCTGAAATAGCAACTGCCTGTGGTTTTGAAAGTCCCAGTAATTTTTCTAAGATATTCAAACGGTTTTATAAGTGTACGCCGAGAGAGTATCGGAAAAAAGAAAATGATTAGTAAACAAAAATATGGTTTACTAAAATTAAAAATACATTTTGGTAAACTGAGGTAAAAAGTAAACTATATATAATATTTATGAAGTGGGTTTTAGAACCCGCTTTTATATGCATAATACACAAAAAATATATCAATAATTCGTTAATAAATTACAAAAACAAGAAAAGTGTACAAGAAATATTTGACTTTAGGTAAAACTGGTTTATAATCAAGTTATAGTTAACCGGTTACTAAAAGCGAGATGAGTAAGACAGAAGAAAAAGGAAGGAAAAGGAGAAAGGCAAATGATAGGAATTATCGTTGCGGGACATGGAAATTTTCCGACAGGGATCATGAGCGCAGTAAGCCTCATTGCAGGAAATCCTGAGCATATAAAGGCGGTAGATTTTGTGAAGGGAATGTCCTCACAGGAATTAAAACAGAAGTTAGAAGAGCAGATGGAGGCGCTGGGGACTTCTGAGATCCTGGTCATGACAGATCTGTTGGGAGGAACCCCGTTTAATGTGGCATCCGGCATCAAAACAGAGAGTGGAAAAAGTATCAAAGTGCTGGCAGGAACGAACCTGGCTATGGCAGTGGAAGCAATCTTTTCTAGAGAGCTGATGGGATTGGAAGAACTGGCAGAAATTATCAGGCAGAGCGCAAAAGATGGTGTGGAGGACTTTGACAGTCTTGGAAATGATGATGAGATGATATTTGAAGACGGTGTCTGATCGCAAAGAGGGAAATCATGATTAAGAAGATAAATATTGAAGAGATTAAAAAACGAGAAGAGTTTTTGTACGGTAAACTGTTAACACGCAAAGAGGTAGAATATGCGCTGGAAGAGGCAAAGGCTTCTGTAAAAAGAAACATGGAGTATCTGAATGGAAAGTTTCCGTTTTCAGCAGCCTATAATTCTGAGCCGTTTCCATCAGAACGGGACGGAATGTACCCGATTACAGAAAATGTAGAGTGGACGACGGGATTCTGGACAGGACTAATCTGGCTGATGTATGACTGGAGCAGGGAGGAATGTTTTAAAGAACTCGGAATGGCAGATGTAAGATCGTTTAAAGAACGTGTAGAAAAACGGATCGATCTGAACCATCATGATCTTGGATTTCTGTACTCTCCATCCTGTGTGGCAGCATATCAGCTCTGCCAGTCCGAGGAAGGAAAGCAGGCAGCGCTTCAGGCAGCGGATATTCTGATGGAGCGTTACCGGGAAAACGGACATTTCATTCAGGCATGGGGAAATGTAGGAGATCCGAAGGACTACCGTCTGATCATTGACTGTATGCTGAACATTCCACTGTTATACTGGAAGAGCAGAGTGACAGGGGATGAGCGGTATGAAAAGGCGGCAAGAGAACATTTTATTACCTCCTGTAACAATGTAGTGAGGGATGATGCATCCGCTTATCACACATTTTATTTTGATCCGGAGACAGGAGAACCTGTTAAAGGAGTCACACGTCAGGGATATTCTGATGATTCGGCATGGGCAAGAGGTCAGGCGTGGGGAATCTACGGAATCGCATTGAACTACAGAAATTCCAATATTGGGGAAGCGTTTGATCTGTTCAAGGGAATGACAAATTATTTCCTCAACCGACTTCCACAGGATAATGTATGCTACTGGGATTTGATTTTCGGAGACGGTTCCGGACAGTCCAGGGATTCTTCGGCAGCGGCAGTCGCAGTATGCGGAATGCAGGAGATGTGTAAATATCTGCCGGAGACAGATGAGGATAAGGAGGTTTATAAGTATGCAATGCATACGATCCTGCGTTCGCTGATTGAAAATTATGCCAACCATTCTCATAAACCGGGAGAGGCGCTTCTTTTACATGGAGTCTATTCCTGGCATTCCGGCAAAGGGATCGATGTAGGAAATATCTGGGGAGACTATTATTATGTAGAAGCTCTGGTACGGTTTTTGAAAGACTGGAAGGTATGGTGGTAAAATACCGATTTTTATTTATGGGAGGAAAAGAAAGATGACAGACAAACCAAATATCGCAGCGCTGCGTATTGATGAGCGTCTTGTCCACGGACAGGGACAGCTCTGGATCAAAACATTAGGAGTCAACACTGTGATCGTTGCGAATGACGAGGCGGCAAATGATCCGATTCAGCAGACACTGATGAAAACAGTAATTCCGAAAACGATTGCAATGAGATTTTTCACAGTTCAGCATACCTGTGATGTGATTTATAAGGCTTCTCCGAAACAGGTCATGTTCATCATCTGTAAGTCGGCAGAAGATGCACTGAAGCTGGTAGAGGGAGGTGTTCCGGTGACAGAGATCAATGTGGGAAATATCCACAGAGCACCGGGAAAACAGGAGATCAGCCCATACATTGCACTTGGGGAAGAAGACAGGGATGCGCTCCGAACTCTGAAAGAGAAATACAACGTTACATTCAATACAAAATCAACACCAACGGGTGCGGATACAGCATCCAATGTTGATATTACAAAATATTTATAGGAACGAATATCTATAAGGAGGAAGAGAAATGGAAATTACAATTGTACAGGCCGTTTTGATCGGACTTTGGACAGGTGTCTGCCTTAGTGGTATGCTTTTGGGAATTTACACGAACCGTTGTCTGATCATGGCTACCGGAGTAGGTTTGATTTTAGGAGATCTGCCGACAGGACTGGCAATGGGGGCAGTCGGAGAGCTGGCATTTATGGGATTCGGAGTATCTCAGGGAGGAAGTGTACCGCCGAACCCGATGGGGCCTGGAATCATAGGAAGTATTATGGCGATCACAATGAAAGGCGCAGGAGTAGATGTTGCGACAGCCCTTGCATTATCGTTCCCGTTTGCGGTTGCATTCCAGTTTGTAATCACACTTGTTTACACAGCAATGGCAGGTGTCAGCGCCACAGCGACAAAAGCGCTGGAAAACAAACAGTTTAAAAAATTCAGACTCTGCTGCAATCTCACCGTTTGGGTTTTCCTCGTGCTTGGCTTTGTGATCGGATTTGCAGGTGCAATGAGTGCAGAAGGTCTGGAGAAAGTGATCAGTCTGATTCCAACATGGCTGAATACGGGGCTGAGTGTAGCAGGAGCAATGCTTCCGGCAATTGGATTTGCCATGATCTTAAATGTAATGGCAAAGAAAGAACTGATCCCATTTGTACTGCTTGGATATTGTGCGATCGCATACTTTAAGCTGCCGATCATCGGTGTTGCGATCCTTGGAACAACAGTTGCACTTTTGGTTCATTTCTATACAGGAAAAGGAAACAAATCAGGTACAGAAACAGAAGAAGTGGAGGTTGAATTTGAAGATGGCATCTAATAAATTACAGAAAAAAGATTATACAAGAGCATCGCTGAGAGCATACTTCCTTCAGAATGGTATGAACTACAGTAACTATCAGGGACTTGGATATGCCAACATGCTGTATCCGGGACTGCGCAAGATTTATGACGATGATGATCAGTTAAGAGATGCACTGAAAGAAAATGTGGAATTCTTCAATACAAACCCAAGTATGGTACCATTCATCGGAAACCTTCATCTTGCGATGCTTGATGGCGGAGCCAATGCAAAAGAAGTAAAATCCATTAAAATGGCATTGATGGGACCAATGGCAGGAATCGGAGATTCATTGTCTCAGTTCTGTCTGGCACCGCTGTTTGCGACAATCGGTGCGTCGCTTGCACAGGATGGACTGATCCTGGGACCGGCGATTTTCTTCCTTGGAATGAATATCACGCTTCTGATCATCAAATTATTGATGGGTAACTGGGGACATAAGCTTGGGGCAAGTATCATTGAAAAGCTGAGCAGCTATATGGAACAGATTTCCACAATCGCAGGAATGATCGGTGTTACGGTAATCTCCGGTCTGGCAGTTAATTTTGTGAAGATTTCTACGAAGCTGCAGTATGTGGCACAGGTTTCGGAGACAGAAGAGAAAATCATTTCTCTGCAGGAGATGTTGGATGCGATGCTTCCTAATATGCTTGCTGTATTGTATACCGGCTTGATGTTCTATCTGATCAAAAAGAAAAAATGGAGTACATACAAACTGGTTATCTTTACGATTATCGTGGGAATCCTTCTTTCTGTGATCGGTATACTTGGATAAAATAGAAAATGTATTGAGGATGTGGGATGTTTAGCGGAAATAAACATCCCATAACTGGTTTTACGAAACGGGAGATATAGATATGGGTTCACAGATAGAACAATTAAAAAATAGAGCGAAGGAATATGCAAAAGCATATCATGAAAAAGAAGTAAAGCGGAGTGTACACAAAGGAGAAATGGAAGAAATTCTGCGCCAGGCAGACTGGCTGATGGAACAAAAATTTTGCTTTTGTGACCGTTGGGATATGGAGCCATGCAGTACGGTATATGAAGTTTCACCGTTTTCCTGGGATGCCTGCCCGAACGGAGATCCGGAATGGATATATATGCTCAACAGGCAAGAGTATCTGAAAAAAATGCTTATGGCATACTGGTACACCGGACAGGAGCGGTATGTGGAAGGGATGAAGCAGTATATTCTGCACTGGGTAAGGCAAAACACGAAGGAAACATTCGGCTCTCTGATGACAAGGACGATCGACACCGGAATCCGGTGCGCATCCTGGACACCATTGCTTCTGCATCTTCTTGCCAAGGAGCACATCAAAGAAGAGGAACTGTTTGAAATTTTAGAAAGTATGGAACAGCAGTTTTTATATCTGTACCAAAGCTATGTGCCGAAATACCGGCAGAGCAACTGGGGTGTTTTACAGACGACTTCGATTCTGCAGAATGCGGCATGGTTTGGAGAATGTTTCTGTCTGGAAGAGATGAAACGGATCGCAGAGTGGGCAAAGGATGAGCTGCTTTATCAGCTGGAATCTCAGATTTATGGGGACGGCTCTCATTGGGAGCAGTCCATGATGTACCATATTGAAGTGCTTAATTCCGTAACGACAATGCTGGTGTTCAGAAAAAGAGCGGGTGTGGAGACTTCGAAAAGAATTGAGGAAATCCTGTATGGAATGTACGATTATGTGATGCATGCGGCGGGGCCGGATCATTTTCAGATTGCGCAGGGAGACAGTGATGTGACGGACATCCGGGATGTGATGACAAGAGGCGCCATGCTGTTTGAAGAGAGCGCATTTAAATATGCGGGATATGAGGAGCCGGATCTGGAGAGCATATGGTGTTTTGGAATGGAGCAGAAAGAGCAGTATCTGAAACTGAAATCAAAACAGCCGGAAACATTGAACGGTCTTTATACAGACAGCGGAAACTTTTATTACAGAAGCGGTTGGGAGATAGACAGCAACTATACGTATCTTCATAATGGGCCGCTTGGAAGCTCCCATGGACATTCGGAATTGACACATATATGTAATTATTACAAAGGAAAAGCGTTTCTGACAGACAGCGGCCGATATTCTTATATAGAAGGAGAACTGAGAAACCGTTTGAAATCTCCGGAGGCACATAATGTTTCTGTGATTAAAGGCTGTCCGATGGGAGTGCCGGACGGTTCCTGGAGTTACGCATATTTTGCAGACAGTCTGAACAATTACTGCAAAACGATTGAGGGGATCCACTATGCAGAGATGCCGTATGTGATGCAAAATAAACAAAAAGAGCCTGCATACTGCTGCAGAAGGATTCTAATCTTTCCGGAGGGAATCTGGCTGCTCAGTGATGACCTTCGTATGGCGGGAACGCAGGAAAGTACCATGTATTTCCATCTGGCACCGGAGGTGATTGTAAAGGAACAAAAAGAGCGGGAAGTTCTTCTTGAAAATGAAGATGTCAGGCTGATCCTTGGAGCAGAGTATCCTTTGGAGCAAAGGCAGGAGATTTTGTCCAGAATTTATAACGAAAATGAGGAGCATACAGTTTTTCAGGCAAAAACCAACTGGGAAAATGAAGGAGTATGTACAGCATGGATGCACCCGGAGAATGCAGAATTAAAAGATACGGTGATCATACAGGCAGAAGGGAAACAGGTGGCTACATCTGTGGTGGCAAAGGAAGTGTGGATTTCAGGTGAACTGTCCTATGTGGTTATTATGCGTACGCATGAAAATTACCGTGGTCGGAAAGTTTTCCTATACCAGAATTGTGGCTTTTATGGTAAAGTAGTTATATTGAAGAAAACAGAAGAAGGGTTTGAAGTACTCCGCTTCCGGGCGTAGAACGAAAATAAGGTGGGAAACAAGATGAAAAAACTGACCATTAATGAAATTGCAGAAATGGTAGGAGTTTCGAAGACAACGATTTCTTTTTATTTGAACGGAAAAACGAATAAAATGTCAGATGAGACACAGAAAAAGATCCAGCAGGTCATTGAAGAGACCGGTTACACGCCAAGCGCTGCGACCAGAACAGTAAAGGCAAGCGATGACTGTATCGGCGTGATTCTTGGAGATGTGTCCAAACCATTTGCGGCAAAGGCACTGAAAGGAATTGAAGAAGAAGCACATGAGGCCGGATATCAGGTGATCGTGGGAAGTAACGAGATGTCATTTGCCAAAGAAAAAGAATATGTTGAGCATATGCTGAAAATGGGAGTGTCCGGTTTTATCATACAGGCAACATACAGGTTTGGAATTTTGGCAATGGAATTGGAAAAAAAGAATAAAAAGGTCGTATATCTGGATATTCCACCTTATGATTCACAGGGAGTAAGAGTTTTGGGAGACAATTATCAATGCGTATATGATGCAATCAGTCAATGCATTGAGAGAGGATATGATCAGCTTCTGGTTGTTTCGGATGCCAATGAATCGGAGTATACCGGAATGGATAACCTGCGAGGCTTCAAGGATGCGGCAAACGATGCCGGAGTTTCATTTAAGACCTATTTTATAGAAGCGGAGACAACAAGAGAAGAGATTCATGATTATCTGGAACAGAATATCAGCGAGTATAAGAAAACACTGGTGTATGCTTCAGATGTGGAGGCGCTTCGAAAAGTGTATCTTGGGATTAAGTTATTTCCGGATTTTCAGTCATTGTTTCCAGAGCGTCTGGGGCTGATCGGATTTGATGTGACCGGATGGACAAAGATCGCAGTACCGGAAATCTCAGCAATCATGATCCCTGCTTATCAGGAAGGTCAGATTGCCTCCCGAAAACTGATTGAAATGATCGAGAGTAAAAACAGTATTTCGAATAAAAAAGTAATTATAAAAAATGCAGTGCGCTGGAGAGACAGTACGCTGTAGCAGGAGGATATTATAGAATGATACAGATCAAAGTATTAGATGCAGAAAAAAATATTGTTGCAGAAAATGGTGGGCAGGAGGAAGTGAACCTGACGCTGAGAAGAGAGTATCAGGAGGGCGACACCATTGTATTTGAAATTGGTGGAGAGACAGGACATTATTGGATGCAGGTGGATGATGTGCTTGGAAAATCACTGGTGTATCTGACAGGCGATCAGACTTATGAGATTCCGTTTGAAGAAAAGAAGTTCAATCTTTCACCAAAGGCATTTACTGGAGAAAAACAGTTGCTTTGCCTTCGCAAGGCAAGACCTTATGAGATCAATATTTATCGCAATCTGGCAGAAAATGTCAACGATCAGCATGGAGATGTGAACTGTTATCCGCATGCATCTGCCAATGTAGAGACAAGAGGAGAGGCAGTATTTGCAGCAAAGAATGCAATTGACGGAGTGACGGCAAATCACGATCACGGAAAATGGCCGTTTGCTTCCTGGGGGATCAATCAGAGAGACGATGCCGAGATAAAACTGGAATTTGGTCGTGAAATCAGCACAGACCGGATTGTGCTTCATATAAGAGCAGATTTTCCGCATGACAACTGGTGGGTAAAAGGGACCGTAGAATTTTCAGATGGAAGCAGCATGGTGCTGGATCTGGAAAAAACAGACGGAGCACAGGAATTTACATTTTCAGAGAAGAAGATCAGCTGGCTCGTATTGAAGGATCTGATCAAAGCAGATGATCCGTCACCGTTCCCGGCGCTGACTCAGATTGAAGTATTCGGAACAGAGTGCTGATCTGGGAGAAGCAAAAATGGAGATCCGTGAGATAAATGAAAACAAAAAAGAATATCTGGAGCTTTTGCTTCTTGCCGATGAACAGGAAAGTATGATCGATCGCTATCTTGAGCGAGGTGAGATGTATGTCTTGTATGATGCAGGTGAGGTTCGGGCTGTCTGCGTTGTTACCCAAGAAAATGACCAGATTTTGGAATTGAAAAACCTGGCTGTGAAACCGCAATGCCAGCGTAGAGGATATGGCAGAAAAATGATCCAGTTTCTCTGTGAAAAATACAGAGGAAAGAAAGCAATTCTGCAGGTAGGGACCGGGGACAGCCCGGCAACCCTGCCTTTTTATGAGAGATGCGGATTCACACAATCA
Source organism: Mediterraneibacter gnavus ATCC 29149 (assembly GCF_008121495.1). Lineage (NCBI taxonomy): Bacteria > Bacillati > Bacillota > Clostridia > Lachnospirales > Lachnospiraceae > Mediterraneibacter > Mediterraneibacter gnavus. The sequence continues at coordinate 1,925,354 of NZ_CP043051.1, forward strand.
CATCGGATCCCCGGATTTTTTGTGGATAACTACGACCATCCGATCATAGAGTGTGGAAAACAGTTGGTGGATATGGTGTATTTAAAACAATTTCTTTAATTTCTCAAAAAGGATACGCGTATCTTCTGTAAAACAAACATCTTCTCATTTTGGAATCTATAATTTTTTCTTCCCCTCTCTGTGCAGACCAGAGGCAGATTCCCGCCACGCTTTTGGAGTCATGCCACTGATTCGCTTGAACAGTCGGGTAAAGTAGTGGACGTCTCCGATTCCGCAGCGCAGTGCGATATCTTTGATCGGAACATCGGTATTGGCAAGCAGTGTTTTGGCATGGTCGATGCGGTAATGATTGACATAGTCTGTCAGAGAAGTTCCCATTTCTTTGGTGAACAATGTGGACAGATAACTTGCATTGACACCAAGATGCTGTGCCAGCGTGTTCAGAGTCAGATCGGCAGACAGATCCGTTTCCAGGTAGGCGACAACTTTCCGGATGATCGAGGAATGAATCTTGTGCTGATGTTCTTTGACGATCCGGCAGTATCCGAGTGCGATGGTCTGTTGTGCACGCAGGCATTGAGTTGCGGAAGTCAGACTTTCCAACATGGTTACATTGCAGTTGGAATAGGCGTCAATATGGATCGGATGTACACCAGCCTGCTCGGCTGCTTTTCGAAGTAATGTGTTCAGTGTGATGGTATAATTTTTCATATCTCTTAAATTATTGCTGATCCGTTGTGGAAGAAGCCGGGATTCAAATTTTGAAGTTATTTCCAGAGCCTGGCTTTCTCTGCCGGAAGTGACGGCATTGATCAGCATATTTTCTGCTTCATATCGTTTTTCAATCACATCGATATTTGAAAACGGATGTTCTTCATCCCGCAGACAATTCTTATAGGCGTTATTCCAATGATCAAAAAAATCAGTATTGGAATAGACGACTTCACAGGAATCCCCATAGAGCTTTTTTCCGAATTCCAGAAACAGGCTTTCGAACATGGCATAGGAGCCTAAAAAAGGAAGTTTCTGATAATAGGCCTGAATCGAGTTATGATAAGTATCTTTCAAAGGAAGGCTTGAAAACAATTCTTCAAAGCGGTTTCCCTGTATCTTTTCAAATACGACAGGACCGCAGTAAAATACTGTTTTTGTGCCGGGAAGCAGCAGAAAGACAAAGGTACACTGGAACAGGTCTGTATTGAAATAAATTTTTCCCGGTTTTAGTTTTTCAAACAGATCATTGAAAAATCTGGAAGTATTTTTTACGCCCAGAATATGGCGGAGCAGTCCCTGATCCAGATGATCCAGATCCTCACAGGGTAGCTCAAAGCGATAAACCGGGAGATAATTTGCCTCCAGTATCTTTTGTGTAAAATCGATCAATTCTTCGTATTTCATAAAGTCTCCTTTTTAAATCTGAAAATTGTGCAAAAAACTACAAAAATCATCACTGTTATTTTTCTCAAAACTTACATACAATAATCATACAACAAATATGTGAAAAAGCTAAGAAAAATGGAAAACAAAGGAGAATGGTTATGCGTAATGTGATAAGTTTAAACAAAAACTGGGCATTTATTCAGGAGAATGCAGGGCTTCCGGGAGAAATGCCGACAGACTGGCATAAGGTGGATCTTCCGCATACATGGAATGCAGTAGACGGACATGATGGGAACGGTAGTTATGACAGAGGTACTTACTGGTATGCGAAAACATTTGAAACACCAAAACAGCCCCTGGGAGGCGGAAAGGTCTATGTAGAAATTCTGGCAGCAGGTCAGCAGGCAACCGTGTATGTAAATGGAAAAGAAGTGACATATCACGAAGGCGGATATTCTACATTCCGTGCGGACATTACAGATGTGTGTCACGAAAAAGGGGACAATCTTTTGGTCATTGCATGCAGCAATGAAATGAAAGACAGTGTGTATCCGCAGTCTGCAGACTTTACATTTTATGGCGGGCTGTACAGAGGGGTAAATTTGATCAGTGTTCCGGATGCGCATTTTGATCTGGAGTATTACGGAGGACCGGGAATTCAGGTAACACCAAAACCGTGTGAATGTGGAGGCGCTGCATTTGAGATTGTTTCTTATGTGAAAGAGACAGATGAAAACTTTACCGTATTGTACGCTATCTGTGATGCAGAGGGAAATGAAGTGGCAAGTGCCTGCCGCCCGGCTGATGAAACTACAGTAACAGTGTATGTTCCGGATGCAAAACTCTGGGAGATTGATGCTCCGTACCTGTATACAGTAACTGCGAAGCTGCAGAGAAGAAATGAAACGTATGATGAGATTTCCGCACGTGTGGGTGTGCGCAGTTTTTCCTGTGATCCGAACAAAGGCTTTATCATCAATGGGGCAGAAACTCCGCTGCGCGGAGTGAGCCGCCATCAGGATATGCTCTATAAAGGAAATGCTCTTACAAAAGAGGATCATTACGAAGATGCAAGGCTCATCAAGGAGCTGGGGGCAAACACGATTCGTCTGGCACATTATCAGCATTCTCAGGATTTTTATGATGCCTGCGATGAGATGGGATTTGTAGTGTGGGCAGAGATTCCGTTTATCAGCGTGATGAACCAGGATCCGGATGCACATCAGAACTGTATCATCCAGTTGAAAGAGCTGATCATTCAGAATTACAATCATCCGTCAATTTGTTTCTGGGGTATTTCCAATGAGATTCTGATCGGAGGAATTTCAGAACAGTTAGTGGAAAATCACAAAGAACTGAATGCTCTTGCGAAAGAAATGGATCCAACCCGTCTGACGACGATCGCGCATGTGTCCATGACACCGATCGAAGGACCAATGCATGGGATTACAGATGTGGAAAGCTACAACCATTATTTCGGATGGTATGGCGGGAAAATGGAAGACAATGGTCCGTGGATGGACAACTTCCATAAAATTCATCCGGAAATCTGCCTTGGATTGTCGGAGTATGGATGTGAAGGAATCATCACGTATCACGGTCCGAACCCGGCATGCAAGGACTACAGTGAGGAATATCAGGCGCTGTACCATGAGCATATGGCAAAAATGCTGGAAGAACGTCCATGGATCTGGTCCAGCCATGTCTGGAACATGTTTGATTTCGGATGTGCAGCCAGAAACGAAGGCGGCGTAGCAGGACGAAACAATAAAGGTCTTATGACCATTGACAGAAAAGTGAAAAAAGACAGCTACTATATTTATCAGGCATACTGGAATAAAAAACCGATGGTACATCTCTGCGGAAAACGGTATGCACAGCGTGCGGGAGAAATGACACAGATTCGTGTATATTCCAACCAGCCGTCTGTTATACTATTCCTGAATGGAGAAAAAGTAGAAGAACTTTCCGCAGACAAAGTGTTTGTATTTACAGTGGCATTAAAAGACGGATTTAATATCATCACAGCACAGGCAGGTGAGGTTCAGGATACGATGACACTGGAAAAAGTAGAAAAAGAACCGGAAATCTATGTACTTCCGGAAGTGAATGAACGTGCTGAGGGTGTTGCCAACTGGTTCCAGACAGTCGGAGATATGGATTTAAAAGCGCCGATGGAATTCCCGGAGGGAAGATACAGTATCAAAGATACAATGGAAGAATTGGCAAAAAATCCGGAAGCAATGGAAATTGCTTCAAAAGCAGTAAAACTGATGGCAAATATGATCGTATCACCGGGGGAAGGCATGTGGGATATGATGAAGAGTATGTCTTTTGAAAGACTCAGTGAGATGGCTGGTGATCTGGCGCCGGAGGGATTTGTGGAAAGTGTCAATGCGAAATTGATTCAGATTAAAAAAGCATAACAATCTGGAAGGAGAAGAATGCCATGGCAAAAACAAATCAATCTTCAGTTCCTGCATTTGGAATGAAAGATAAATTAGGATATATGTTTGGGGACTTCGGAAATGATTTTACCTTCATTTTGTCCTCGACGTTTATGATGAAATTTTACACAGATGTGATGGGACTTTCCGCTGGGGTCGTAGGTATGCTGATGATGGCGGCGCGGTTTGTGGATGCGTTTTCAGATGTGACAATGGGGCAGATCGTCGATCGTTCCAAACCTACAAAGGATGGAAAATTCCGTCCATGGATCAAGCGTATGTGCGGTCCGGTAGCAATTGCAAGTTTTCTGATCTTTCAGGCAGGATTTGCAGATATGTCCTATGGATTTAAGGTGGCGTGGATGGTGATCACATACCTTCTATGGGGCTCTGTCTTTTACACAGCAATCAATATTCCGTACGGTTCTATGGCTTCCGCTATTTCAGCGGAGCCAAATGACAGAGCATCGCTCTCAACATGGCGTACGATTGGATCCACGCTGGCAAGTCTGGTGATTGGAGCGGGAACCCCTCTTGTTGCTTATGTGACTGTAGATGGCAATCCAGTACTTTCCGGAAGCCGTATGACGATTATTGCAGGGATTTTTTCTGTATGTGCAGTCATCTGTTATGTGCTTTGTTTCAAACTGGTCAGGGAGCGTGTTCCGGTTCCGGCAAATAATCAGAAATTTGATCTGGCGGCACTGGGAAAGAATCTGATTACAAACCGGGCGCTGGTTGGAATTATTGTGGCAGCACTGCTTCTGCTCCTTGCAATGCTTGGAATGCAGGGGATGGCAGGATATGTATTTCCGAACTATTACAGAAGTGCGGGAGCACAGTCTGCAGTTTCTCTTTTGAGCAACATTGCGGTACTTGTAATCTGTGCGCCTCTGGCCGGAAAACTGGCAGCCAGATTTGGAAAGAAAGAACTCTCTGCTGCAGCATGTCTGATCGGTGCGGTCAGTTATCTTTTGTGTCTGATCATTCATCCGGATAATGTGTGGGTCTACATTGCATTTTATGTTCTTGCATTTATCGGACTTGGATTGTTTAACATGGTAATCTGGGCAATGATCACAGACGTGATTGATGATGCGGAAGTGAAAAACGGAGTGCGGGAAGATGGTACGATTTATTCCGTGTATTCCTTTGCAAGAAAGCTGGGACAGGCATTTTCGTCCGGAATGGTGGGAGGTCTTCTTTCCCTGATCGGATATTCGCAGGCAACAGCATTCGATCCTGTAGTGACAGAAGGAATTTTCAAAATTTCCTGTATTGTGCCGATCATCGGGCTCACAGCAGTGGCACTTGCATTGATTTTTCTATATCCGCTGAATAAAAAGCGAGTAGAAGAAAACAGTAAGGAACTTGCAAGACGCAGGGGAGAAAAATAGAGAAAATGTACGAGAGACTGTCTGAAAACAGATCGTCGTAAACAGGGAAAGCAGCGATTCATCTGAGTCGCTGCTTTGTTACGTCATAACAAACCGGAATGTAAGAAAAATTTAAGATTTACATTGAGTTTTTTTTAAGCCGCCGATATTATAGTTTACATAGAGTAAAGGAATACAGGAGGGCAGCATGAACGGTGAAACGATACTTGTTGTGGACGACAATCAAGAAATTGTCTATTCGATCAGTGAGTTACTGAAATATGAAGGATATCAGGTGGTAAAAGCATATGATGGGATGGAGGCTCTGAATGCTTTGGAGATAAACAACATTGATCTGATTTTATTGGATGTTATGATGCCGAGGCTGAATGGGTTGTCTGCATTGATGAAATTAAGGGAGAACTATCGGATTCCGGTGATCATCCTGTCAGCAAAAACAGAGGAGAGTGATAAAGTATCCGGACTTGTTCTGGGCGCAGATGATTATGTAGAAAAACCATATAATCCGGCGGAACTGATCGCCCGCATAAAAGCACATCTCAGACGGTATCGTGCATGGGGAGGTGCAGCGCCGGAAGCAGACAGTGACACCGTTGTAAATGGAGGGCTTGTGCTGGATAAAAAAAGGCGTATCATACTTGTGGACGGGAAAGAAGTCCGGCTGACCGCCACAGAGTATAAAATCCTGGAATTTCTGATGGGACATCTGGGGCAGGTGTTTTCAGCAGAACAGATTTATGAAAATGTATGGAAAGAATCGGCAAATTATACGGTGGAAAATACAGTGATGGTGCACATTCGGCATATCCGGGAAAAAATTGAGATTGATACAAAAAAACCAAGATATGTAAAGGTGGTGTGGGGCATTGGCTACAAAATGGAAAAATATAATTGAGACAGGAAAACGTTTGTTAAAGCAACATTGGCAGGTATTAGTAAGTGTCATGTTGGCAGGATGTGGGATTTTTACCTTTTATATTCTGATCGCCTATCGAACCTATTATCCAACAGAAAAAATCCTGTATTTTGGGATACTCGGGAATATTCTGTTAGGAAGCGGGACTGCATATCTGTTAGAAAAGGGGCTGAACCGAAAATATCAGAACTGGATTCCAAAAGAAGATGCTTATTATCGGGAATGGAGAGCAGAAATGAAAAAAATGGAGCATCTTCTTCAAGTGATCGGTATTCTGGCATTTGCAGCAGCAAGTATCTTCTTTGTGCTGCAGAGTAAATTTCGAGAGTACTGGAGCTGGTATTACAATTATGCTGCCGGTTATGTGATGCTCTTTACAGCATTGATTCAGTATATGGTGTGGCAGTTTGTGCGCCGACGGTTTGATGAGAAGAGACGAGAAATGTTGATGGGCAAACTGGAGGAAATCAATCAAAAACGGATTGCAGAAGCGCTGGAGAGCGAAAAAAAGAGCCTTGAAAAAGTTTCACGCAGTGACCAGCTTCGAATCGATCTGATTACCAATGTGTCGCATGATCTGAAAACGCCGCTGACTTCTATGGTGGGCTATATTGAACTCATCAAAAAGGAAGAATTGAGCGACCTTGTCAGAGATTATGTGGATGTGCTGTCTGAAAGAGCAGAAAAATTAAAAGAAATGATAAACAGCTTGTTTTCTCTTGCAAAAGCAAGCAGCGGCAATATCGAACTGCATCCGGAAAAGTTTGAACTGAATCGTCTGGTAGAACAGATCTTTGCAGATATGCATGATCATGTGAAAGAGAGTGAGCTGCAGTTTGTAAAACAGTTTACAGAGGAAAATACAGAAATCATTTCTGATAATATGTATTTTTACAGGATCTGCCAGAATCTGATTGAGAATGCGCTGAAGTATTCGGCAAAACATACGAGAGTATTCGTGAAAACTTATCAAAAAGAGTCTTCAAATCATCTGTGTCTGGAAATCACGAACACCGCAGGATATCCAATGGATTTTACAAAGGAAGAGATTATCGAGCGGTTTTTTCGTGGGGATAAGCAGAGGTCCAGTGAGGGAAATGGACTGGGACTTGCGATCGTAAGTACGTATGTAAAAGCGCTTGGCGGAGAGTTTGATATTAAAATCGACTGTGATCAGTTTAAGGCCTGTGTGGAGATGCCGCTTTCGGCAATCACGATTACATAAAAATCAAAGAATTACGAAATAAGCACACGGGGAATTTTCCCCATGTGTTTATTTATCTGTATTCTCCTTAAATTTTTCTTTAGACACAAGAATTTCTTCGATAGCATGTTTTACAGCCATTTTAACTGTGAAATATAAGATAGGGATCAATACTAATAAAAGCAGTATGAGGTCTAAAATAATAACATCCAATAGAATCACCCCCTACATTGTCTGAAATCATTGCCAAATCTACTAAAATAATTATAAGACACACTCTATAAAATAGCAATAAAAGTTAAATGATATCTGCCTTTTTCAATAGAAGAGGTAGGTCATAAACGGGAGTTTGACAGTCGAATAATAGAAAAATACCTTGACAAATCCCTTACATTGTGATTATATGAACATATGAACAGCTATTCATGTGTTATATATGGAGGGAAAGGATATGGCAAAAGAAGTATTGACAGAAGAAAGATATAAAAATGATCATCACCACCATGAAGAATCATGCGGCTGCGGGCACGATCATCACCACGAGGATGCATGCGGCTGCGGACACGATCACCATCACGAAGATGCATGCGGCTGTGGACACGAGCATCATCATGAGGAGCACAAAGAGGCAGATCATACTTTTGATCATGCAGAGAAGCAGGTGTATATTCTGGAAAACCTGGGATGTGCACATTGCGCGTCTAAGATGGAAGAAAAGATTCAGGCACTGCCTCAGGTAGAGTTTGCTGCAATTACCTTCGCGACAAAACAACTGCAGGTTGTGACGAATACGGATGCGGAGCTGTTAGAGGAGTTTCAGAAAATCTGTGCGTCCATTGAGAGTGAAGTGGTTGTGCGAAAAAGAGACGGAGGATCTACCGGAAAACGGGAGTCTGCAAAAGGCAGATTTTCAGAAAATAAAAAGGATCTGTGGGAGATAGGAATCGGAGCTGTTCTATTTGTTCTAGGGTTGGCAACACAGGAGATGAATGGATGGATTTCCTTTTTCGCACTGATCATAGGATATCTGATCCTTGGAAAGGATGTCCTTATCACTGCGGCAAAGAATATTGGAAAGGGCCATGTATTTGATGAGAATTTCCTGATGGGAGTTGCTACAATTGCAGCGATCGTAATCGGAGATTACAAAGAAGCAGTGGGGGTAATGCTCTTCTATCGTGTAGGGGAGTTATTTGAAGATATCGCAGTTGCAAGAAGCAGAAGTCAGATCATGGAGGCAGTTGATCTGCGTCCTGAGATTGTGAATCTTGTAGGGCAGGATGGAACTATACGGGAGATTCCGGCAGAGGAGGCAAAAGTTGGAGATGTGCTTCTCGTCCGTGCAGGAGACCGGATTCCACTGGAAGGTGTTGTACTGGAGGGGGAAAGCCGTCTGGATACTTCACCGGTAACGGGGGAACCGGTTCCGGTTGCCGTTGTACCGGGCAGCAGTGTGACTTCCGGATGTGTGAATCTTTCCGGTGTGCTGAAAATGCGTGCAGAGAAGGTTCTGGAAGATTCCATGGTTACAAGAATTTTGAATTCAGTAGAAAATGCAGCAGCCAGCAAGCCAAAAATCGACCGTTTTATTACAAGGTTTTCAAAAGTATACACACCGGTCGTGGTAGCACTGGCAGTGGCAACAGCAATTATCCCGTCGATCCTGACCGGGGACTGGAACTACTGGATTTACACAGCCATTACCTTCCTGGTAATCAGCTGTCCATGTGCGCTTGTGTTGAGTGTTCCGCTGGCATTTTTCTCAGGAATCGGAGCAGGTTCTAAAAAAGGAATCCTGTTTAAGGGCGGAGTTGCGATCGAGGCGCTTCAGAATGTAAAAGCAGTTGTAATGGATAAGACGGGAACGATTACAAAAGGAAATTTTGTCGTACAGGAGATTGTTCCGGCAGGATCATACAGTCAGGATGAACTCCTAAAGACAGCAGCATCCTGTGAAGAAGCATCTTCTCACCCGATCGCAGTCAGTATTATGGCAGCGGCAAACGAGAGAAGGCTTTCTGTTGAGCATGCAAAACAGGTAAAAGAAATTTCCGGAAATGGAATTTTAGCAGAACTCTCAGAAGGAACTGTACTTTGTGGAAACAGAAGGCTTTTGGAGCAGAATCAGGTAGATCTGTCTGCATATCAGCCGAAAGCGTATGGAACAGAAGTATTACTGGCAGTAGACGGTGTCTATGCAGGATATCTTGTGATTTCAGACACTGTCAAAGAGGATGCATCGCAGGCAGTGGCAGCCATGAAGCAACAGAATATCCGGACAGTCATGCTGACCGGAGATGCAAAAGAGAATGCGCAGGCAGTGGCAGAGAAGATCGGAATTGATGAAGTGCATGCAAAGCTTCTGCCTCAGGATAAGGTAACAGAATTACAGAAGATCCGACAGAAACAGGGAAGTGTGATGTTTGTCGGAGACGGAATCAATGATGCGCCGGTTCTGGCAGGCGCAGATGTGGGAGCTGCGATGGGAAGCGGAGCGGATGCAGCGATTGAAGCTGCAGACGTGGTATTTATGACCTCTTCTATGGAAGCAATCCCGCAGTCTTTGAAGATTGCAAGAGCAACGGGAAGAATTGCAAAACAAAATGTTGCATTTGCTCTGGTGATCAAAGCACTGGTCATGGTATTTGGTCTGCTTGGTCTGGCCAATATGTGGATGGCTGTGTTTGCGGATACCGGTGTGGCGGTGATCTGTATTCTGAATGCAATCCGCATTCTGTATAAGAAACTCTAAATCCAAAATCAATGATATTACCGCAGGGCGGCACAGTCGAAAGGCTCTGCCGCTCTGTTTTCTTATAGAAACAGATAAGACGTTGACCCGCACCTGTTTTTTTCGTATAATAAAAGTCAATCGGTGCCTCAAAAACAAGAGCGGGATTACAGGTTTTGGGGGAACCGGAAGGGAGAAAGAATATGAGAAAATTAGAAGTGGAGCATTGTGATCTGATACATTCTCATAGTGATACAGTCAGACAGATACAGGAAAAGATTCCGGAAGAGCAGGAGATCAGAGGACTGGCAGATTTTTTTAAGGTATTTGCGGATGCCACCAGGATCCGGATTCTGTGTGTGCTGTCCTGTTCCGAGATGTGTGTGTGTGATCTGGCGCAGACACTGGATATGACACAGTCGGCGATTTCTCATCAGCTCCGACTGTTGAAACAGATGAAATTGGTAGTCAATCGAAGAGAGGGGAAGACGGTGTTTTATTCACTGGCGGACAGTCATATTAAGACGATCATGAATCAGGGGATGGAACATATCAGGGAATAGATATGAAGAAAGAAGTAAAGCGAAGAGCCATAGAATGTGCGGCGGCTGCCGTTTTGTATATTGTTGCGATCGTGGGAAGCTCGTATGCAGAGCTAGAAAGAGAGATGCGTCTGCTGATTTTTCTGCTTCCGTATCTGATCATGGCTTTTGCGACGGTCAGGCTGCTCTGGAACAATCTGAAGAAAAGAAAGTTGTTTGACGAGAATCTGCTGATCCTGCTTGCCACAGCAGGTGCATTTGCAGTCCATCGCTATTCGGAGGCAGTGGGAGCGATGCTGTTTTTCCAGATTGGAAAGTTGCTGGAACTTATCTCCATGAGCAGGACGAGAAAATCCATTGAGAAATTTATGGATATCCGTCCGCAGTATGCCAATTTAAAGATCAGCGGCGGGGAGATGCAGGTACCGCCGGAAGATCTGAATCCGCGGCAGGTTATTATTATCAAGCCGGGGGAGAGGATCCCCGTGGATGCGATCGTGACACAGGGGAGCAGTACGTTAGATACCAAGGCGCTGACAGGAGAATCGGAGCCGAGGCATGTGAAGATCGGCAGTCATATTTACAGCGGAAGTATCAACTTAAGTGGTGTGCTGGAAGCACGGGTATTGAAGGCGTCTGCAGATTCGACAGCATCCAGAATCATTGATATGATATCCAATGCGGACAACAGACGGGCGCAGACAGAGAATTTTGCAGAAAAATTTACCCGGTATTATACACCGCTTGTAACGCTTTTCGGAATCCTGGTGATGATCCTTCCGCCGATGATGTTTGAAGGGGCACAGCAGGGGGCGTGGATCTATCGCGGACTGATCGTGCTGGTGGCAGCATGCCCGTGCGGACTTCTGGTATCCGTGCCGCTGGCATTCTTAGGCGGGATCGGAGCAGCTTCCAGACAGGGTGTCCTCATCAAGGGAAGCAATTTTTTGGAAGCATTGTCAAAGGCAGAGACTTTTGTATTTGATAAGACCGGTACTCTGACAGAGGGAGTATTCCGGGTAAAAGAAGTGTGTCCGAAGTCGATGACACCGGAAGAACTTCTGGAACTGACAGCATATGGGGAAGCATACTCCAGTCATCCGATCTCCGGATCTTTAAGGGAGGCTTACGGCAGGCCGATTGACAAAGCAAGGATCGGGGCAGTCAAAGAATTTCCGGGATTTGGTCTTGAGGCTGTTGTGGACGGAAAACAACTGGAGATTGGAAATTCCAAGTTTATGAACCAGCAGGGATATTTTTATCAACGGGTGGCTGATATCGGAACAGCAGTTTACGTAGCTGTGGACGGAGAGTATGCGGGCTATATCCTGATCACGGATGTGGTAAGAAAAGAGGCCGGCAGACTTCTGAAATGGATGAAAAAACAACAGATCGAAGCGGTGATGATCACCGGAGATAATGAACGGGTGGCAGAAGATGTGGCCCGGCAGTTAAAGCTGGATTATGTATATGCAGGCCTGATGCCGGAGGAAAAGGTAGAGCAGGTCAGAGAATTTATGGAAAGCCATATGGAGGATGAGAAGCTGGCGTTTGTAGGGGATGGAATCAATGACGCGCCGGTTCTTGCACATGCGGATATCGGGATTGCCATGGGGGGACTGGGCTCGGATGCAGCTCTGGAGGCAGCGGATATCATTTTGATGGAGGATGATCTTTCCAGGATCGTGAATGCGATCCGGATTTCCAGAGGAACGATTCGTGCGGTGAAGCAGAATCTGATCTTTGCCATTGGGATGAAAGTTCTTCTTCTGGTGCTGGCATCCTTTGGCTATGTAACAATGAAAAACGCAATTTTAGCGGATATGGCAGTGATGATGATCAACTTATTGAATTCATTCTGGGTGCTGAAATATCCGGAATAAGGGGTGTACAACATGAAAAGAGCAACATTGCTTGCATTGACAGTATCTGCCTGTCTTTTGACAGGATGTACCAATGCACTCAAAGACGGAACAGGGTATCTGGAAGACGGAAATTATAAAGAAGCAGTGACCGCATTTCAGAAAGCGGTGGACGAAGGCAAGAAGACGGCGGAGGCATACCGCGGTCTGGGAATGGCGTATTATGAGCAGGAAGACTACGCATCTGCAAAAGATGCTTTTGAAAAAGCGTTGGCAGCAGGGGGAGAGAAGAATCAGGTCATTTATAATCTTCTCGGAATCTGCGGGATGAAGCTGAATGATTACAATTATGCACTGGAGCAGTTTAATCAGGGAATCAGCCTGTCTCAGAACAGCGGTACGTCCATGGAAAATGCAGAAAGCTTCAGCGAAGTGCTTCAGGAGATGCGGTTCAATCAGATCGTATGTTATGAAAAGCTGGGTGACTGGGAGAATGCAAAAACCAAGATCGCAGAATATATCCAGGTCTATCCGGACGATGCAGATGCCCAGAGAGAAGCAAAATTTCTGGAGACCAGATAAAGAATACAAGGGAAGAAGAGGATACGCTGACTGCGGAGAAGATTCTGCGGTCAGCGTCCTTTATTCCCGGGGATGAGAAAGGAGAGCGTATGCCGGGATATCAGATTACAGAGTATTGTCATCGGATGATAAAGGAGCATATCAAAGAAGGAGACTGCTGTGTGGACGCAACGGCCGGCAATGGAAATGATACAGAATTTCTCTGTCGTCTGACAGGGGCAGACGGAAAGGTCTACGCATTTGATATTCAAAAAGCAGCAGTAGAACACACCAAAAAGCGTCTGGAAGAGGCGGGACTTACAGAGCGTGCCAAGGTGATTCTAGATGGGCATGAGCATATGGAGAACTATGTCCGGGAAACCGTGTCAGCGATCACCTTTAATTTCGGTTATCTGCCGGGCGGTGATCATCAGATCGCGACACAGGCTGATACAAGCATTCAGGCAATTGAGGCAGGGCTTCGCCTGCTGAAAAAAGGCGGGATCATGAGCCTTTGTATCTATAGTGGAGGAGACAGTGGATTCGCAGAGAAAGAGGCACTGTTGTCTTATCTTGAGACACTGGATTCCAGAACATTTTTAGTGATTGTAAGTACTTATTATAACCGCCAAAATCACCCGCCGATTCCGGCGTTTGTGATCCGGATCAAAGAAGAAAGGGGAGAATAAATGGGATTTTCAATGGATGTGGGAGTTCCTGTAGTGACCGTGTTTTTACAGGGGCTTTTAAGTTTTTTTTCACCGTGTGTCCTTCCGCTTGTACCGCTTTATCTGGGATATCTCTCAGGAGGCGCAGAGCAGGGAGAACTGTACGGAAAACGGGGGCGGCTGTTTGTCAATACGATTTGTTTTGTGATAGGGATCAGCTCCGCATTTTTTATGATGGGACTTGGTGTGTCGGCAGCCGGAAGTTTTCTTAACAAGAATCAGGCAATGGTATCGAGGATCGGCGGGATTCTGGTGATTTTATTCGGTTTGTACCAGCTTGGGATTTTTGGAAAATCAAAGCTTCTGGGTACAGAGCACCGTTTCTGGTTAAAGCTCGACAAGTTGAAGATGTCACCGGTTGTGGCGCTTGTGTTTGGATTTACCTTTAGCTTTGCCTGGACGCCGTGCGTGGGACCGGCTCTTGCGAGTGTGCTTTTGATGGCGGGAAGTGCAGGAACAAAGCTGACAGGATTCCTTTTGATCGGTGTGTATACACTTGGATTTATCCTGCCGTTTCTTGCAGTGGGACTGTTCACGGCAAAAGTGCTCGGGTTTTTCAAAAAGTACAATTATGTTGTCAAGTATACGGTGAAGATCGGAGGAATCCTGATGATCTTTATGGGACTTCTGATGTTTACAGGCAAGATGAACGCGATCACCGGATATTTATCGGGAACAGCAGGAACACAGACTTCATCAAAAGAGACAACGAAAAAGGAAATAAAAGAAGAAAAGCAGGATACGTACCCGGCCACAGATTTTGTGCTGCAGGATCAGTATGGAAAGGAGCACAGTCTGGCAGACTATAAGGGAAAGACAATCTTTTTGAATTTCTGGGCAACCTGGTGTGGTCCGTGCAGAAATGAGATGCCGGAGATTCAGAAGATTTATGAAGAAACACAGCAGGAAGAAGACAGTGATCTGGTGATCCTGGGAATTGCCGCGCCGGGATTCGGACAGGAAGGAAGCCAGGAGGAGATCGAGGCATTTCTTGAGGAAAACGGATACACCTATCCGGTGCTGATGGATACGACAGGAGAGGTATTTATGCAGTATGGAATCAGCGCTTACCCGACAACTTTTATGGTAGACAAAGACGGAAATCTGTTCGGATATGTGCAGGGGCAGTTAAACGAAGATATGATGCGCAGCATTATCCGGCAGACGATGGAAGGCAAGAGAGAGTAGGAGAAAAGCAATGGCGTTATATGAAATGGAAGATGCGAAAGAACGCGTCATTTTAGTAGGCGTTCAGGAAAATGATGCGGAGCCGGAGGAAGAATCCCTGGATGAGCTGGCAGAACTGGCACGCACGGCCGGTGCAGAGGTAGCCGGCCGTCTGATCCAGAAACGAGAGGCGATGCATCCGGTGACGTATATCGGGAAAGGAAAGATCCTGGAGCTGAAGGAACTTTTGTGGGAGACAGACGCTACGGGAATCATCTGTGACGATGAACTGACTTCCGTGCAGCTGAATCATCTGGAGGAAGAGCTGGAATGTAAGATCGTGGATCGGACACTTCTGATCCTGGATATTTTTGCAGGAAGGGCAGTCAGCAGAGAAGGTAAGATCCAGGTGGAACTGGCACAGTTAAAATACCGTGCGGCGAGACTTGTCGGACTTCGAAATTCTCTTTCCCGTCTGGGAGGCGGAATCGGAACAAGAGGACCGGGAGAGAAAAAACTGGAGATGGACCGCCGTTTGATCCGGGAGAGGATCAGCCGCCTGAAAAAAGAACTCCGGGAAGTGGAAGAACACAGAGAGAGGCTTCGTACTCAGAGAAAACGCTCCAATCTGAAGGTGGCGGCGCTGGTGGGATATACGTCAGCAGGAAAGAGCAGCCTGGAAAATGCGCTCACCGGAGCAGGTGTTTTAGAGGATGCGATGCTGTTTTCCACGCTGGATACGACGACACGTTCTCTGAGACTGGCAGATACACAGGAAATCCTGCTCAGTGATACGGTCGGATTTATCCGGAAACTTCCGCATCATCTGGTAGAGGCATTTAAGAGCACACTGGAAGAAGCGAAATACGCGGATATCATCATCCATGTGGTCGATGCTTCCAATCCGCATCAGGATACCCAGATGTTTGTTGTCTATGAGACACTGCGTCAGCTCGGTGCGGAGGGAAAACCGGTCATTACCGTATTCAACAAACAGGATAAACTGGAAACACCGGGATATTTCCGGGATTTTCATGCAGAGTACTCAATCCCGGTTTCCGCAAAGACAGGGCAGGGGCTGGAAGAATTAAAAGAAGCGCTGCTTGAGATTCTGCGAAGAGATCAGGTATATATCGAGCGATTGTATTCCTTCGCAGAAGCGGGAAAGATCCAGCTGATCCGCACCCAGGGACAGCTGCTGTCAGAGGAATATGTACCGGATGGCATTGAAGTGAAGGCATATGTGCCGAAAGAAATCAGGGGAAAAGTGTAAGAGATAAGAAAAGAATCCAGAAAGCCGGAGAGATGACCGGAATCTGGATTCTTTTGTTTATTGGGTCTTTTGTTTGTATTCCGTTCCCCACATAGCCATTGCATCCAGAACAGTCTTTAAGCTGTATCCGGTCTCAGTCAGCGTATATTCCACCCGGGGAGGCACTTCGGCATAGACTTTGCGGGTGAGCAGTCCGCTTTCTTCCATGGAACGCAGATTGGAAGTCAGTACCTTTTGAGATACCGTTCCGATCGACTTTTTTAATTCTCCAAAGCGCTTTGTACCACCTAAAAGATCCCGGATGATCAATACTTTCCAGCGGTCACTGATGAGCATTAAAGTTGTCTCTACCGGACATGCCGGTAATTCTTTTTTCATAAAAATCCCTCATTTCTTCACAATAGTTTCTTTTGATGTGCACATTTAGAGTTGATTACACGATTTCGGAAAAAAAGAGATCGGAAATTGAATAACTTTAAAGATATTACGGATTATGCGGGATTATCAAAATCAGTCTTGAATTATATGGATGTTTTAAAAATTCTTAAAATATTTGGCGAAATTCGTGATATTAAAAAAGAGATTGCTATTTTTTATTTGAAAATGTGTATGAAAGGACGGAAATCAATCGCGGATAAAATCCTGTCAAAGATGGGCAGAAAAAATATTGGGGATTGGTTGAAATTATAGTCAACAAAAATAGAAAGTAGTTGCATTCTTTTAGCTATATCTGTATAATAATATTATGGTAAAGCTAGTGAAAGAAAGCTAGTGGCCATGTATTTGGCATAGAGACATCCATTGTGGATGTCTCTATTTTTATTCTAGCAGGATAAGGAATTGTTTTTTTGATAAAAAAGAAGAATATTTTTTCTTACCCCCACACTTCTTTGGCAATTTCTTTCACCAGTGCAAGCTTCGCCCACTGTTCTTCTTCCGTCAGTTTATTGCCAATCTCACAGGATGCGAATCCACACTGCGGACTTAAGTAAAGCCGGTCCAGAGGAATGTATTTTGCAGCTTTTGCAATTCTTTTCTTTATCACTTCTTTTTCTTCTAAAATCGGTGACTTGCTGGTCACAAGACCAAGTACGACTTTTTTATCATCGGAAACAAAGCGGAGTGGTTCAAATCCTCCGGAGCGTTCATCATCAAATTCCAGATAATAGGCAGATACATTTTCATTGGCAAAAAGAAACGGCGCGATCGGTTCATATCCGCCGGAGGATGCCCAGGTGGAATGATAATTTCCGCGGCATACGTGGGTTGTGATCACAAGATCTTCAGGTGCATTTTCCAGAGCGAGGTTATTCAGCCGCAGATATTTTTCAGCTTCTTCTTCCAGACTGACGGAATCTTCTTGTCTTGCCTCCCAGTAATTTTTGTCGCAGAACATTCCCCATGTACAGTCATCAAACTGGATATTTCTGCATCCTGCATCGTAGAGATCCCGGATGACAGTCCGGTATGCCTGTGCAATGTCCTGAATCAGTTCTTCCAGATCTGGATATACGGCCAGAGTCTGTGTTCCATTGTCTTCCCGGAAGAGTTCTGCAAGAAGCTGGGCAGGTGCGGGAATGGTCTGTCTTGCAATGGTATGCTCATCTTCAAACTGTTTGACAAATTTGAAATGTTCCACAAAAGGATGCTGTTTTCCGCTGATTTTTCCTGTCACGTGGACAGAGCCGTGAGTGGTTTCTTCCCCATGGAAAAAATAGCCGTGATCCAGTTCAATGTGTTTGATTCCCTCAAGTCCCCACATAAAATCCAGATGCCAGTAGCTTCTGCGGAATTCTCCGTCTGTGATGACAGGGTATCCGGCAGCTTTCTGCTTTTTGATCAGATTTGTAATTGCTTCATTTTCAATGGATTCTAGCTCAGCTTTTGTGATCTGTCCGGCTTCAAAATCAGCTCTTGCCTGTTTTAAGTGTACAGGTCTTAAAAAACTTCCAACATAATCAAAACGAAACGGTGCGTTAAAATTTCCCATAGTAATTCTCCTGTTCTGTAAATTCGTGATTCTATGGGATTTATTGTAGAAGAGAAGAGGTGTTTTGTAAAATACCGGAAATAAATAGCTTGCTATAGAATTAAACTATAGCAAGCTCGTTGCATTTTATGAAAATCGTGTTTTATAAATAAGGGGTTCCGGGAACTTCCGGGTAGCTTCCCATAGAGATCAGAAGCTGAAGTCCCACTTCTCTTGCGGTAAGGACTGCATTTTTTACGGCACTGGCATCTCCGGTTACGGCAGCGATGATCTCATTGGAATGACTGGTTCCGCGGTTTGGGGTCATGTATTTGATGATCTCTACCGGGGAAGATTTCAGCGCAAGGTCTGCCATGACAAGACCGATTGCAGCAGGGGAACCGCAGAAGAATCCAAACGGTTTTCCAATCGGGGCGTCAAATGCCATGTTCAACGCCTGAGAAGCGCTGGCAGAATAGGTGAATTCCAGATGTCCTGCTTCACTGATATAAAGCTCACCGGCGTACTTTTCCGTATATTCCAGAGCAATCTCTACGGCACGGCGCACATCGGATACACTGTAGCCGCCGATGATGATAAAGTTTCCGTGACCGCCCCATCCTTTGGTATCCCTCGGAAGTTCGATGGAAATGATCTCGGTGTTGGTAGATTTTACGGCTTCGTCAGCTGCATTGATCTGTCCGGCTGCACCGGTACGGGAGCTTAACAGCCCCAGA
Organism: Mediterraneibacter gnavus ATCC 29149; assembly: GCF_008121495.1. Lineage (NCBI taxonomy): Bacteria > Bacillati > Bacillota > Clostridia > Lachnospirales > Lachnospiraceae > Mediterraneibacter > Mediterraneibacter gnavus. The sequence continues at coordinate 1,944,268 of NZ_CP043051.1, forward strand.
CTTTTGTAAGGCTTGTCAATCTGCATCTGCTGAAGCAGTGCGTCATTGACGCCCGGAATGATAAGTCCGATGGTATCCAGAACGGTTGTCCCGACAAATTCTGTCATGGAACAGTCCATGGATATTTTTTGAATTTCGTTGATATCTAACATAATGAAAACTCCTTTATGACATACTTCCAAATTAAATATAACCGCCGTCCAGGCCAATGATCTGTCCGGTCAGGTAAGAATGACCGGATGCAAGGGTGAGCGCCAGCGCAGCCACTTCCTCGCTGTCGGCAAAGCGTCCGGCGGGGATTTCTTCTCTTAAAGCTTCGCGTTCTTCTTCCGAAAACTGTGCGTTCATAGCAGTGTCGATCACTCCGCACGCAATGGCATTGACTTGTACATTACTTGGTGCCAGTTCTTTCGCAAGAGCCTTTGTCAGTCCGTTCATACCGGACTTAGTCGCAGAATAAGCAGCCTCGCAGGAGGCACCGACGGTTCCCCACATGGAGGAAATGTTGATGATCTTTCCGCTTTTCTGAGAGACCATGTGACTGATGGCGCTGCGGCAGCAGTAAAATACAGAAGAAAGATTGGTATTTAAAATCTCGGACCACTGGGCATCACTCATATCCTGCAAAAGGCCGACAAAGGAAATCCCGGCGTTGTTGACCAGCACATCCAGCCCCGGGCAGATAGATTCGATGATGGCAAACATCTTTCTCACATCATCGGGATTACCTGCATTTCCTGGGAGCAGTGTGCAGGAACCGTGTTCGTCAAGGATTTCTTTTTCTACCTGCTGCAGGGCATCCAGAGAATGCCGGCAGTTGAGAAATACATGAAAATGATTTCTGGCAAATGCAAGTGCGCAGGCTCTGCCGATCCCGCGGGATGCACCGGTGATCAGTACATATTTCTGGTTCATAACATACTCCATTTCCAGAAGGAGAACAGCTGTAAAATGCTGCTCCTTCAGCTCTCAATTCTGTAGTTATTATACAGGAAGCAGAAACGTTTGTATACCATATTTCCAGAAAATCCGAATGGGGAAAGCGGGTTGCGGTTGTGATTCACAGGCCCTTGTGCTATTATTTTGATAGAGAACCGGTGTGTGCACATAGTAGGAGGAACGGATATGGTAGAGGAAGCCCGAAGCTTTGCAGAAAAAGCACATGAGGGACAGTTTCGAAAGGGAACGAAGCGCCCGTATATTGTACATCCGCTGGAGGTGGCGAAGATTGTGTCAACGATGACGGATGATGAGGAGATTATCAGTGCAGCCTTGCTTCACGATACACTTGAAGACTGCAGGCAGGTGACAAAAGAGCAGATCAAAGAGGCGTTCGGCGAGCGTGTGCTTGAGATGGTCAGGCAGGAGAGTGAGGACAAGTCCAAAACCTGGGTGGAGAGAAAAAGTACGACAATTCGACATTTGAAAACAGCGCCGAGAGCGGTGCAGATGATCGCGCTTGCGGACAAGCTGTCTAATATCCGGGACATTGACCGGGAGTATCCGAAGGTTGGAGAAGAATTCTGGAACCGCTTTCGAATGAAGAGTAAAGCTGCAATGGGCTGGTATTATATTGGGGTGAAAGACGCATTGCAGGAAGATTTTGCAGGAATTCCTGCATATGAAGAATATAAGATGCTGGTAGAAAAAATTTTCGGCAGTACATCAGACTGGCAAAGGAGAGAACAAAATGAAGAAGACAAAGACCATATGTTTTGCGAATAATAAGGGAGGAAGCGGAAAGTCCACGACTTGTTCCAATGTCGGATACGGACTGCGGGAGCTGGGATATAAGGTGCTTCTGATTGATGGAGACATGCAGCTGAACTTGTCTTTATCTCTGTTTGATGAGGATCAGGTGCTTGCGTTTGCGCAGAGTGAAAAGAACCTGTATGAGGGATTGAAGCGCCAGGATGATCTGTCCGGTTATATTGTACATTCGGAATATGAAGGGCTGGATCTGATCCCGTCTTCCACATTAATGAGTTCGATAGAGTATGAATTGTTTACAAAATGGCAGAGGGAGTTTATTCTCCGAAAATGTCTGACACAGATCAAAGAATCGGGAGCGTATGATTACATTCTGATCGACGCGCCTCCGACGTTGGGCGGATGGGTTATGAACATTTTGTGTGCGTCGGATGAGATCATCATTCCGGTAGAATCTACACCATGGGGATTGTTCGGTCTGGGAAATATGTTTGAATTTCTGGAGGAAGTCCGGCAGATCACACCGGATCTGAAACTGGGAGGAATTGTGATCACGAAGGTGGATACCAGAAAGAGTTATTTCAAACAGACATTGGAGACTTTAAAGAGTCTGGAAGATGTGCCCGTATTTGATACCTATATCCGAGTGGACAGCGGGATCGAGTGGTCACAGGATAATAATGCACCGATCATGGCATATAAAAAAAGCAGCCGCAGTGCAAAGGAATATATGGAACTGACGAAAGAAATCGCCAGAATGGAGTAAAGACGTTATGCACAGAGAATTGTTGGACGCCTTGTCTGTCATTACAGAGGAAGAGCAGCGGATACTGGATGAACAAAGAGGAATTGATCCACAGCTTTATACAGAGAAAAAGGAACTGATCGTAGACAGCGAAAAATTGTTGAAAAAGGGGAAGCTGATACAGGTGCGTCCCCATACGAGATTTGTTAATTTTCCGAAGCATAAGCACAATTATGTAGAAGTGATCTATATGTGTCAGGGAACAACCACTCACATTCTGAATGGAAGTAAGGTCATTCTGGAGGCGGGGGATCTTCTGTTTTTGAATCAGAATGCAGAACAGGAGATCCTGCCGGCTGGCGAGCAGGATATTGCCGTCAATTTTATTGTGCTTCCGGAGTTTTTTGACACGGCATTTTCCATGATGGATATGGAAGAGGAAAATGCATTGAAAGAATTTCTGGTAGGTGCACTGTGTGGGAAGAATGACAATACTTCCTATCTTTATTTTCATGTGGCAGAGATCCTTCCCATCCAGAATCTGGTGGAAAATATGGTGTGGACCATTTTCTATGATCAGCCAAACAAGAGGCGGTGTAATCAGATCACTATGGGGCTTCTGCTTTTACAGCTTTTAAATCATGTGGATCGAATGGAGACCGGAACTGCAGCATTTGACCGGGAATTGACCGGAACAGTGTTTAACTATATCGAAGAACATTATAAAAACGGCAGTCTTTCCGAGTTAGCGGAGATTATGGGATATGATGTGTATTGGTTAAGCAGGGAGATCAAAAAACGGACCGGAAAAACGTACAAGGAGCTTCTGCAGTCAAGAAGGATGCGGCAGGCAGCATATCTGTTGAAGAACAGCAGGCTTCCGGTGGCAGATATTATAGAGTCAGTGGGATATGATAACACCAGTTATTTTTTTCGGAAATTTAAGGAGTGTTATGGAGTCAGTCCGAAGATGTATCGGGATAGTTGAGAGAGGATGAAAAAAGCAGTCAATCCTAAGACTAACTGCTTTGCATAACATTGATTAGTTTAATTTTTCAGAGCTTTTTCAGCATATCCCGTACATAAAACCATTCCAACAAAAGCACATATGACAGAATTAAGAAAATAATATCCAACTAATGAACCAATAATAAATCCGATAAACATACTCGCACTATTTTTACTTTTTATTCCATAGTTCTTGATTGTTCTTATACCCAATAACACCATAGCAAATACAATCAGAATAGTAATTACAGTCTGTATTTCATTGCTCATTTTCCTTATCCTCCATAAATGCTAAGATTTCTCGATAAGTCTGAATATCATTGTTCCTTTTTTGTTTGTTCAGTCGCATTGCATAATATATCATAACTCCTGCAATTAAAAGCCATAATACAATCCCTGACAATTCTAAATAGAGGAACAGCGGGACAGCTGATACAACAGTTAAAATGATTAAAACTGTAAAAATAACAGTATCTCGCTTAAATCTCCTTACATCATCTTGTTCAACTTGTTTTTCCATTTCGATAACATCTCCTTTTACTAGAATATCAAGAGAAGTATTGAAAAGTTGACTTAGCATGACAAGACTATTCACATCTGGATAATTCTTCCCATTCTCCCAATTTGAAATTGTCTGTCGAGTTACAAAAATCTTGCTTGCCAATTCCTCTTGAGAAAGTTTTAAATCTTGTCTGAATTTTTTTATTTGTTTTCCCACGTCCACTGTTAATACTCCTCCTGCCTCTATCCTATATTATGAGATGTTTTCTCGCTATCAAATGCCTTTTACATGCCTATAATAAGCCTGCAAAAAATGTTTTACATACGCTAAAATTAAGTATTTTAAAGAGTTCTAAACAATATTCTACCTCTATGCAGTATCGCCTATAATGAAAATATGCTTTGCCGATTACTTTTTCTGCTGTCCCTGTGGTGCATGGTTCTGTGGATTGCCAGTTTGACCGCCTGTATTCTTTAAGATAATATCGTTAGCCTTTACATACCAGTTTATGTCTATGTAGCAGTAATTGAGTTTTTGCTGTTCTTTCAACAGGTTTGAAATAATCCTGCTCGGGTATTCCATTCCCTTATTTCCTCTTGATTACCCACCACAGAAAAGAAAAAGCCCTGTCAAGAGCCTTGCCACCATTGGTGGTGATTTGTAATCTGCAATTTTACGAGAAAGTGAAAATAGAATTTCCTGATGTCTTCGATTTAGAGGTGCCATGAAATAAATTGCTCCATCAATCAGTTCGGCTCGTTGTCCGTCAGGTAAATTATAGATATCTTCTAATGTATACATTTTTTGCTCTGCGATTTCAATTATGAATTAAACTGTGCATATTTTTTCGGAGAAATCCCCACGGCCTTGGTAAAAGCCTTCAGGTAGTTGCTGTAATCGTTAAACCCGCACGCTTCACAGGCTTCATTGACGGAGTACCCCTGACTGAGCAGAGACTTGGAGATCGTAATGCGCTTTGCGGTAATGTATTTGTTGATGGTCGTCCCGGTAGTGGCTTTGAAAATGCGGCACAGGTAGGAGCTGCTCAAAAAGAAATGGGCAGAGAGTTCTTCCAGTGTCAGATTTTCACTGATGTGGGTATTGATATAAGAAAGGATCTCATCTACCTGGGCATGATAGCCGGGGGTTTTTGGTTCCTCTTCTGCGGAAGAGCGGCACCGTTTATCAAATGCATTGTTGAGAAATACCATCAGTTCCAGAAATGTGGCACGATCCAGGACGTCTTCTCCGAATCCGGAATTGGAGCGCAGTTTATGAATAAAATAGATAAACCGGGTCTGTTCTTCTGCGGAGAGATGGAGCTGATGCGGCATATCGGTCCCGCGGAACTGAAAACAGTGATTCAGATCCGTCTTCTCTGTAGAAATTTGTTTTAAATACTCCGGATCAATGGACAGAATGATCCGTTCATGTTTCTGCTGATCAATCTGTGTCAGATAATGGCTCTCAAACTGGTTGATCAGAAAAATGTCTCCATCACTGATATCATAAAAATAGTTATCGATCAGAAACTGTTTTCCGCCGGAAATCGAGTAGTAGATTTCATAGCAGTCATGGATATGCATATCCATCGCTTTCTCATCATTATATAAGTGCGCAAAAGCAAATGTGTGTGTATCCATGCACTGCCGCATGGATTCTTTGCAGGATATACATTCTTTCATGAAGAATCGCTCCTTTCGTTTGTTCAAAATCGTCCTGTTTTGCTCATATTATAGTTCAGAAGTTCAAAATTTTCAATATTTACAGCAAGAAAACACAAGAAATAGGGGAATAATGAATGCTATACTAAGTGCAAGAAATGACACAGATCAGTCAGTCAAAATAAGGGAAATCAAAAAACAGGAGGATTATCATGGAAGTAAGAACAGCAGCATCACCAAGAGATGTGAAACACTACACAACAGACAGATTAAGAGAGGAATTTCTGATCCAGGATTTATTCCAGGCAGACAAGATCAATCTGGTATACAGCCACATTGACCGTATTATTACAGGAGCAGCAGTTCCGGTCAATGAAAAACTGGTTCTGACAGCAGGGGATGAGCTTCGTGCAGAGTACTTCCTTCAGAGAAGAGAACTTGGAATCATCAATATCGGTGGAGATGGAATCATCACAATCGATGGACGTGTTTATGAAGTAAATGCAAGAGACGGAATGTATGTTGGAAGAGGAGCAAAAGATATTTCATTTGAAAGCAAAGATGCTTCCTGCCCGGCAAAATTCTATATGAACAGTGCACCGGCACACGTATCTTACCCGACAGTACATATCAAACTTGAGGGAGAAGCTGAAGAAGGCGTTGTGATCGTAAAAGATGAGAACAAAGTAGAACTTGGAACACTGGAAGATTCCAACCACAGAATCATCAATAAATATATCGTAACAGGACAGGTAGAAAGCTGTCAGCTGGCGATGGGACTGACAAAACTTCTTCCGGGAAGCGTATGGAATACAATGCCATCTCATACACATGACAGACGTATGGAAGTATATCTGTACTTTGATATGGATGATGATTCATTCGTAATGCACTACATGGGAGAACCACAGGAGACAAGACATATCATCATGCACAATGAAGAAGCAGTGATATCTCCAAGCTGGTCTATCCACTCCGGATGTGGATCCAAAGCGTATACATTCATTTGGGGAATGTGCGGAGAAAACCAGGATTACGGCGATATGGACACAATTGCAAACAAAGATCTCAGATAATAGATTTTAGAATTTAGAAGAGAAGGAGAAACAGTTATGGTAAATTTTTCACTGGAAGGTAAAATTGCACTGGTCACAGGTGCATCTTACGGAATCGGATTTGGAATCGCTTCTGCATACGCAGAGGCAGGAGCAACAATCTGCTTTAACGATATTACACAGGAAAAAGTAGATTTAGGACTTGCTGCATACAAAGAGGCCGGAATCGAAGCTCACGGATATGTATGTGACGTAACAGATGAAGCACAGGTAAAAGCAATGGTTGCAAAGATCAACGAAGAAGTTGGAATCATTGACATCCTTGTAAACAATGCCGGAATCATCATGAGAAAACCAATGCTGGAAATGGAAGCTGATGAGTTCAGAAAAGTCATCGATGTAGACTTGAATGCACCGTTCATCGTTTCTAAAGCAGTGATTCCGGGAATGAAAGAAAAAGGACACGGAAAGATCATCAACATCTGCTCTATGATGAGTGAACTTGGACGTGAGACTGTATCTGCATATGCAGCTGCAAAAGGTGGACTGAAAATGCTCACAAAGAACATTTGTTCAGAATACGGTGAGTACAACATCCAGTGTAATGGTATCGGACCTGGATACATTGCAACACCACAGACAGCACCACTGCGTGAAATTCAGGCAGACGGAAGCAGACATCCATTCGATCAGTTTATCATTTCCAAAACACCTGCTGCAAGATGGGGAACACCGGAAGATCTTCAGGGACCAGCAGTATTCCTTGCATCCGATGCATCTGATTTTGTAAATGGACACATTCTGTACGTAGATGGTGGAATCCTGGCATACATTGGAAAACAGCCATAAGAAATTGAAATATAAATAATCAAGAGGAGATCAATATGTTAGTAGCAGCGAGAACACACGACTATGGAAAACAGCCGGTGGATCACCTGGCAAAACTGTTGAAATCCGAAGGCATTGAGGCAGCACAGCTTGTGCTGCCAAAAGCATTTTCGGAGATCAATTCTTATGAGGAAGTAACGCCGCAGCTGGTGGAACAGATTCGTAAAAATTTTGAAGAAGAAAACATCAAAATCCAGATTTTGGGATGTTATATGGATCTTGGAAATCCAGACGATGAAGTGCGGAAAAATGCCGTAGATACATTTAAAAAATGTCTGAAATTCAATCAGATCCTGGGAGCGTCCATTGTTGGAACAGAAACTGCGTATCCGCGTCTGAGCCTGGAGGAAAAGAAGATCTGGCATCCTTATATGATGGACAGTGTTGCCAGACTGGTAGAAGAGGCAGAGCGGCTTGATGTTGATATGGCATTGGAACCGGTCTACTGGCATCCGTTGGAGGATCTGGAGACAACGGTAGAAGTGTTTGAAAAGATGAACAGCAATCGTCTGAAAATGATCTTTGATCCGGCAAACGTGTTGGAATTCCCGGAGATTGATCAGAATGCTTACTGGAAAGAATGGCTGGGAGCACTGGGACACAAGATCGAAGCAATCCATATGAAAGATTTTGTAGAAGGTCCGAACAAAGAGTATTGTCCGGTCTGTCTTGGTGAAGGTGTGATCCGATACGGGGAAATCGTAAAATGGATGAAGCAGCACAAACCGGATATTGTCGTTGTCAGAGAGGAACTGGATCCAAAGACGGCGCAGAAGGATATTGCGTATATGAGAAGGTTGTGGATGGAGAGTGTTTGAAAGAGAATATCTAAACATAAGAAGAAAAAAGATGGTTGGTGTCAGCCATCTTTTTTGATGGAATCAGAAAAATTGAAAAAATATTGCGGTTTAATATGTTTTGTTTCATAAAAAACAAAGAAAAATGCAGAAAAACAATCAGCATAACGTCAAAATGGAATTCGGCAATATGCATAAAAATGGAGTGTTAAATTTGTATATAATACACAAAAGGATTGGGAATGATAAAAATAATATGGAAAATTGATAAAATGAGCAGATTTGCTGTTTGAATAAAAATGAAATTGGTAAAATTGATAAAAACAACAAGATAATTTGAAAAAATGAGTTTGCGGACAAGATAGTATGAGAATCAGCTCCCTTCATGTGATACTATTTCACATAAAAACAAGGGCCCGAAAAAATAAAAACTGAATCTATGAACAGGAGAGGAAACATGAAGGGAATGAAAAAAACAATAGGGATCGTACTCGTGATCGCATTGATCGCAGTAGGAATTTATACCTTTGTGGCAGTAAAAAGCGAGACAAGCAGTGAAAAGGTGCAGCTTAGAATGGCACATGGACAGGCGGCAGATTCTGAGATCGGAGAGACGATCGAGTATTTATCAGATCTGGCAGCAGAAGACAGTTCCAAGAATCTGGAAGTGGATATTTATCCGAGTGGTGTACTTGGAGCAGAACCTTCTACGGTAGAGATGGTACAGGCAGGCGTATTGGATATGGCGAAAGTAAGCGCCAATACACTGGGACAGTTTGATGAGAGATATTCTATTTTCTCACTGCCATATTTGTTCCGCGATCAGGAACACTATTACAATGCAATGGCAAACAGTGAAGGAATTCAGGAACTGTTTGAATCTACAAGGGACAAAGGATACATTGCAATTGGTTATTATGCAAATGGTGCAAGAAATTATTATCTCAAAGAAGATAAGGCAGTGACAGATCCTTCTGTTCTGAAAGGAAAGAAAATACGTGCCATGGTCAGCAGTACTTCCATGGAGATGATCGAACTGATGGGCGGCTCACCGGTACCGATGGCATCCAGTGAAACGTACACGTCTCTTCAGCAGGGCATCGTAGATGGTGCGGAAAATACAGAGCTGGCACTGACAGTTGACAAACATGAAGAGATTGTAAAATCTTATACATACACAGAGCATCAGTATTCACCGGATATTTACATTATCAGTACGAAAGTCTGGGACAGCTTAAGCAAAGAACAGCAGGAATATTTAAAAGAGTGTCTTGTGAAATTGAATGAGAATTTTGTTTCAAAATATCAGCAGATGATGGATGATGCCATTGAAGAAGCACAGGAGCATGGTGTGACTGTTTACAGAGATATTGATAAGAGTAAATTTATCGAGGCAGTTCAGCCAATGCATGAGGCGTTTGAAAGTAAAGGGGACGCTTACAAGAGCCTCTACGAAGATATTCAAAAATATGCCGTTGCAGAAGAGGAGGAGAAGTAATGAAGATCATAAATAAAATTCTGGGAACAGTGATCTCCGTACTTGTTGCGGTCATGGTTCTTGCCTGTTGCTGGCAGGTTATCACACGATTTCTGTTAAATGATCCAAGTCAGTGGACGGAGGAATTTTTGAGATACGCACTGATCTGGATGACGATGCTTGGGGCACCGTACGCTTATGGAAAAGATCAGCATTTGTCGATTCGTGTGCTGGTGGATAAATTTCAGTCAAAGAATCAGATCCGAACAAAGATCGCAGTAGAGATCATCGTATTGATCTTAAGTATTGCAGTATTTATTGTAGGTGGAATCATGGTAACTGCAAACTCAGCAGGACAGATTTCAGCCGCACTGAAACTTCCGATGCAGGTTTACTATGTATGTATTCCAATCAGTGGATGTCTGATGGTGCTGTATTGTTTGGAGCGTTTGAAAAGATGGTTCACAGAATTAAAGGAGGGAAAATAAATGGAAATTCAGGCAGCAATCTTACTTGTAATTGTATTTTTCCTGATGCTGGCATTTAGTGTGCCGGTGTCGTATAGCATCATTGTTTCCGCGTTGGTAACAATCGTTGCATTTTTGACACCTGGATTTGGTGTGTTTGTTTCTGCGCAGAAGATGGTCAGTGGAATTGACAGCTTTTCCCTGATCGCAGTACCATTTTTTATTCTGGCAGGTCTTTTGATGAACAGCGGTGGTATTGCCAAGAGATTGATCAATCTCGCACTGTTGGTTCTTGGAAAAGTACCGGGATCTTTGGCACTGACAAACATTGCGGGAAATGCGATGTTCGGTTCAATTTCCGGTTCCGGTATTGCAGCGGCAACTGCAATCGGTGGAGTTATGCTCCCGTTGGAAAAAGAGCAGAAGTATGATGAGGGATTTGCGGCAGCAGTCAATATCGCAACGGCTCCCGTTGGACAGCTGATTCCTCCGACAACAGCGTTTATCGTATTCTCGGCAGCAGGTGGTGGTGCTTCGGTAGCGGCACTGTTTATGGCTGGATGGATTCCGGGACTTCTGTGGGCTGCATGTTGCATGGTAGTTGCATTCTTCTATGCAAGAAAGCAGGGATATGTAATTAAAAGAGACAAACTGACTGCAAAAATCGTAGGGAAGACAATATGGGATGCAATCCCGAGTTTATTTCTGGTCGTGATTATCATCGGTGGTATTTTATCTGGAAAATTTACGCCGACAGAGGCATCCGGTGTTGCGGTTGCATACGCCTTTATCCTCTCCGTGTTTATTTACAGAACGATCAAACTGAGTGAAATTCCGAAGCTGCTGGTGGATGCAGCAGTTATGACAACAATCGTTATGCTGATCATCGGAGCATCTTCTGTATTGTCATTTGTAATGTCCTTTACAGGGCTGCCGGCAGCAATCAGTAAACTGGTTCTTGGAATTTCAAGTAATAAATATGTGATCCTGCTGATCCTCAATATTTTCCTTCTGATCGTGGGAACATTTATGGATATGGCGCCGGCACTTTTGATCTTCACACCGATCTTCCTTCCAATCGTACAGAGCTTTGGAATGAGCCCGATCCACTTTGGTGTCATGATGGTTATGAACCTTTCTGTAGGAACGATCACACCGCCGGTTGGAAACGTACTGTTTGTGGGATGCAGTGTGGCAAAACTGCGGGTTGAGCAGGTTATGAAACATTTGATCCCGCTCTTTGTGGCAATCTTTGCAGCATTGATGATGGTAACCTACATTCCGGCACTCAGCGAATGGCTCCCTACTGTTTTGGGGCTTCTGGAGTAATCTTGTTTTTGTAAGTAATTCCGTTTAGGGTTTTGCGATACTTTAACGGTGAAATACTCATGTAGGTTTTGAATACTTTTTCAAAATAAGTAATACTTTCATAGCCGACCGTACCGGCAATCTCGGAGACGCTAAGAGTGGTCTCCTCAAGGAGCTGTTTGGCTCTCTTTGTACGCAGGATATTGACATACTCGTTGACGCCGTAGCCGGTGACTTCTTTAAATGAGCGGCTTAAATAGAACTTGCTCAGATAGAAGACTCCGGCGAGGCCGTCTAAAGAGATGGATTCTGCGTAGTGATCAGAAATGTAGTCGGCAATGTTATAGATTGTCTGATACTTGCTGCTCTTATGAATGGCAGTTTCATCTTTGATCGGAGTCAGCTCCGGGTTGTCTCTGATAAAGTCAATAAAATAGTGGATGATTTCCATCTCGATCAAGGCTTTGTAGCTGCGGCTGCGGTTGGAAAATTCAGTCTTTAGTACTTCATACATATGTAAAAATTTTTCCTGCTGCTTCTGCGTCAGATTATAAACTCCATAGTGTTCGCGAAAAAAAGGAACAAGATTGAGGTGCGGAAATTTTTCATCAAACTGCTGCATTTTGAATTTATCAATATACAGAATGATTCGCGTGTATCCGGTTGTGTCATCCTCCGGAGCATGTGTCATATGGATCAGATTTGTATCCACCAGGATCAGGCTGCCTTTTTTCACCTGATAGGCACGGTTGTTGAAGAAAAAGAGGCGCTCTCCTTCTGTGAGAAAGTAAATCTCGTATTCATTATGAAAATGATTGGAACGCATATCATAACCACTGGAACGTTTTAAATGTTCCAGAGAAATTCCTTCCATTTCTGAATAATAAATGATAGTATCCATACAGTATCTCCTTTGTTGTGAGCAGCGTGTGCTTTGTTAAAACTATTATAAGATAGAAACCGTAAAAAAGCTATATGAAAGGATTGGCATAAAATGCCGGAAAAGAAAATGAAGAATATAAAAAGAGAATTGATCGAACAAAAACTGAATCTGGTCGTAGAAAAACTAATGAACCTTGGCGGTCCGGAAAATGAAGCTGAATTAAAAGACGGCGGAGAGGCAATCGGCTTTTTTAAGCGTGACTTTGGGATTGCAGAGTGGGACTGGCCGCAGGGAGTGGGGCTGTACGGACTTCTCAAAATGATGAAAATACAGGGAAATGATGATTATAAAACATTTCTGCACCAGTGGTTCAAAGGAAATATCGCAGATGGACTTCCGTCCAGAAATATCAATACAACAACCCCGCTTCTGACACTGGCAGAGTTAAATGAACAATATCAGGATAAAGAATTTGAAAATCTGTGTCTGGACTGGGCTTCCTGGCTGATGAACTGCATTCCGAGAACAAAAGAGGGCGGATTCCAGCATGTCACAAGTGCCAACGGTGACAGACAGGGTGTACGCTTAAATGAAAGCGAGATGTGGATCGATACTCTGTTCATGACCGTATTATTTTTGAATAAAATGGGGCAGAAATATCAGAAACAGGAGTGGATCGACGAGTCCATCCATCAGGTGCTGATGCATATCAAATATCTGTATGATACACATACCGGATTATTCTATCACGGATGGTCCTTTAACCGTATGGATAACTTCGGTGGTATTTTCTGGTGCAGAGGAAACAGCTGGTTCACACTGGGAATTCTGGACTATGTGGATATGTTCAAAGGAACACTCAATGCAGGTGTGAAAACCATCATTGTGGATACATACAAAGCACAGGTGAGAAAGCTGAAGGAACTGCAGAGTAAGAGCGGATTGTGGCATACAGTTCTGACAGACCCGGACAGCTACGAAGAAGTTTCCGGTTCTGCGGCCATCGTGGCAGGAATTCTCAAAGGAATCAAAATGGGGATCCTGGACGATTCATATCTGGAATGTGCATGGAAGGGTGTGCAGGCGATTCTGAAAAATATCGATAAAGACGGAACGGTATTAAACGTATCCGGTGGAACAGGTATGGGATATGATGCAGATCATTACAAAAACATTCTGATCGCGCCGATGGCGTATGGTCAGTCTTTGACAATTCTGGCGCTGGTAGAAGCACTGCAGCTGGCGGAGTAGAGTGCAAATAAGGACGCTGTTTTATATAAATAGCGTCCTTTTTTTACACTTTTTTATTTCATATAATAGAGTTAAATAAAGTGCGAAAGGGAGGCAGAAAATGGATAAATATTATTTGGCTGTTGACATTGGCGCATCCAGTGGCCGTCATATGCTGGCAAGTATGAAAGACGGGAAAATGCAGCTGGAAGAGGTATACCGTTTCCCGAATGGAATGACAGAAAAAAACGGGACTCTCTGCTGGGATGTAGAGCGTCTGTTTACAGAAATCAAAAACGGATTGAAAGTATGTAAAGAGTTGGGGAAAATTCCAGTATCCATGGCAATTGATACCTGGGCGGTAGACTATGTACTGCTGGATGAAAATGACAAGATTCTGGGGGATACAGCAGGTTACAGAGACAGCCGGACAAATGGAATGGATGAGAAGGTGTATGAAAAGATTCCACTGGGAGCTCTGTATGCAAGAACCGGAATCCAGAAACAGATTTTCAACACGATCTATCAGCTGATGGCGGTAAAGGAAAATTATCCGGAGCAGCTGGAACAGGCAGAATCCATGCTGATGATCCCGGATTACTTCCAGTTTTTGTTGACCGGAGTCAAGAAGATGGAATACACCAATGCGACAACGACCCAGCTTGTAAGTCCTCAGACAAAAGACTGGGATTACGAACTGATCGATCTGCTTGGGTTTAACAGGAAGATTTTCAAAGCGATTTCCATGCCGGGAACGGTTGTAGGAAACTTTACAAAAGAAATTCAGGAGGAAGTTGGATTTGACTGTACGGTTGTACTTCCGGCAACGCATGATACCGGATCTGCAGTGCTTGCAGTTCCGACGAATGATGACAATGCGATCTACATCAGTTCCGGTACCTGGTCTTTGATGGGAATTGAGAGAAAAGATGCGGATTGTTCCATGGAAAGTATGCGGGCAAACTTCACAAATGAGGGAGGATATGATTACCGCTTCCGTTTTCTGAAGAACATCATGGGGCTGTGGATGATCCAGTCTGTCAAGAAAGAATGGAAAGAAGAGCTTTCCTTTGCGCAGATATGTGAACAGGCATCCAAAGAGGAGATTACTTCTTTAGTGGACTGCAATGATGATTGTTTCCTTGCTCCAAAGAGCATGATAGAAGCAGTACAGACGTTTTGCAGAGAGAGTAATCAGCAGATTCCGGAGACAATCGGGGAGATTGCGGCAGTGATCTACAACAGTCTTGCAAAATGTTATGGAGAGACGATTCGGGAGATCGAGGAAATTACAGGGAATACATACGATACGATTTATGTAGTCGGTGGTGGTGCGAACGCAGGTTATCTCAACGAACTGACTGCAAAATATACAAAGAAAAAAGTGTCGGCAGGACCGACAGAGGCGACTGCAATTGGAAATATCACGGTTCAGATGCTTCATGATGGAGTGTTTACATCATTGCCTGAGGCAAGAACCTGCATCGGCAAGTCATTTGACATCCGTCACTATGATGAAAACGGAAATGAAAATCAGGAGGTATAAAGCGATGACAAGATATGAATCAGCAAAAGAAATCTATGCAAAATTAGGAGTAGACACAGACGCGGCAATTGAAAAATGTATGCAGGTACCTGTTTCTCTGCACTGCTGGCAGGGAGACGATGTGACAGGATTTGATCACGATGGCCCTCTGACAGGTGGAATCCAGACAACAGGAAACTATCCTGGAAAAGCAAGAACACCGGAAGAATTGATGGCGGATATGGACAAGGCAATGAGCCTGATGCCGGGAGCAAAGAAGATCAATGTGCATGCGTGCTACGCAATTTTTGAAGAGGGAGAATTTGTTGACCGTGATAAACTGGAGCCTAAACACTTCCAGAAATGGGTAGATTTTGCAAAAGAAAGAGGAATGGGACTGGACTTCAATCCAACATTCTTCTCTCATGAGAAAGTAAAAGACGGACTGACACTTTCAAGCCCGGACGAAGAGACAAGGAAATTCTGGATTGAGCATGGAAAAGCATGTATCCGTATTTCCAAGTATTTTGCAGAGCAGACAGGAATCCCATGTGTGATGAATATCTGGACAGGAGACGGATTCAAAGATGTGCCTGCAGACCGTATGGGACCAAGAGTTCGCTACAAAGAATCCATCGATGAGATCCTTTCTGAGCCATATGATCCGAAGATGGTAAAACCTTGTGTAGAATCTAAGGTATTCGGAATCGGAGTTGAGGCATACACAGTTGGTTCTGCAGAATTTGCGCTGAGCTATGCGGCAATGAACAAAGAGAAATGCCTGCCGCTGATGGATAACGGACATTATCATCCGACAGAAGTTGTTTCCGATAAGATCCCGGCGCTTTTGACCTTCTTCCCGGAAATCGCACTGCATGTGACACGTCCGATTCGTTGGGATTCTGACCATGTAGTTCTGTTTGATGATGAGACAAAGGAAATCGCACAGGAAATCGTTCGCTGCGAAGGCGGTCTTGACCGCACTTATATTGCCTTGGATTATTTCGATGCATCCATTAACCGTATCTCTGCATGGGTAACAGGATTTCGAAGTTTCCAGAAAGCGCTGCTGAATGCACTTTGTACACCAAGTGCGCTCTTAAAAGAACTTCAGGATACCAATCAGATGTCAAAGAAAATGGTGGTAATGGAAGAGTGCAAGACACTTCCAATCGGAGATATCTGGGAGGAGTACTGCAGAAGATGCAATGTTCCGGCAGAAAGCTGGTTTGAAGAAATCGAAAAATATGAGACAGAAGTGCTCGTAAAAAGAGCATAAATGAAAAAGGATGGAACTATCGTTTTTTACGATCAGATCGTGAAGCGGCAGTTCCATCTTTTTTATTTTTGATATAATTTCTTTTTTTCACGAGGAGCGACACCTGTAATTTTTTTGAAAGTCCGATTGAAATGAGTCAGGTTGGAAAATCCTACTTCTCTACTGATTTGAGTGATATTATAGTCGGTTTCTAACATCAGCCTCTGTGCATGGAGAATGCGTGTGGTATTCAAATACTGAATAATCGTTTTCCCGGTTGCATTCTTGAATTCATGGCACAGATGGTAGGGACTTACATAGAGTATTTCTGCCAGTTGATTCACAGAGATATCTTCCATGTAGTGATTGTGAATATAGTCTACAGCTTTTGCAGAACGAGTTTTTGGGATGCTTTTTACGGCTTCAAAATCCAGACGCAGCATATTTAACAGGAGTCCGTTCAGTTGATTACAGATATAGGCATCGTGGTATTTGCCTGGAACATCTATTTCATGAGTGAGAGACAAAAGAAGAGAAAGAATCTGGTTTGGAATATATCCTTCGTTCACAAAAAGAAGTTCTTTTTCTGAAAGCAGTTGACAAATGGTGTCATTTGCGATCAGGTCAGGAGAAAAATATAACACGATTCGTTTAAAAGGCATGTCCTTTTCACCATAGGAGTGATGCATGATATGAGGGGGAAACAAAACAAAATCATTCGCAGTAAGATGATAAATTTCACCTTCTATCATATGCATCCGCTCACCTTCCAGAAGATAGTATAACTCGAAAAAGTCGTGAAAATGGGACTGGGTCATATTATCATTCACTCCTTCAGCATAAGCGTAAGCAATTTTTTTTCCTTGCGAAATAATAATCGCAGCAGTATCTAACATAATCCATCTCCTTTCTGCACAAAATAGAGATGTAAAAATTGTGCATATCTAACAAAAAGCAAAATATATAAATCCTATAAGAAGAAGATTAGCATAAAAAAGAAAGATGGGCAAGAAGGAAAATAGCAAGAAAGGTAAAATAATGGCTGGAATATCACAAAATGTGTCTACCTTTAGGTACTCTGTTTTTTTATAATATTTTTAGAAATTGAAAGGAAAATGATTTCCGGGAAAAGAAAACAGGAGGAGAAAAGGGATGAAGATATGTTTACAGGCAGGAGCTGTAAAACAGATAGAAAATTATTTTTCGATATCTACGGATGGCGTGGAGATTCGTATCTGGTTTTTAACGGATTCTGTTGTTCGGATTCGTGCAGGTTTTGACGGAGATTTTGTGGAAGAATCTTACAGTCTGGTGACAACTGCATGGGAAGATCGTATGGATATGTTTATGAAACATTATCGGAAACGGATTCAGACAGCAGAAGCCCAGTTGACAGATGGGTTAGAAAAAGCGGTAATCCAGGGAAAAGTTTTGAGAGTAGAAGTGGAAAAAAATCCATTTCGTATTTGTGTTTATGATGCAGAGAATACACAGATCCATGCGGATATTGTAGATTTAGCCTACATGGAGGACAGCAATAACCGTCGCATTCACACAAGTGAGATTACAGAAGATGATTGTTTTTATGGATTTGGTGAGAAAAGCGGAGTGTTTAACAAAGCTCAGAAATTTATGAACATGAGCCCGAAAGACGCTATGGGATATAATCCGAAGGAGACAGATTCTCTTTATAAGCATATTCCATTTTATATCAAACTGAATAAGAAAACCAAGAAGGCAGTGGGATATTTTTATCACAATACGTATGAGTGTGATTTCAATATGGGACGTGAGAAAAGTAATTATTGGAAGCCTCACAGCACGTATCGTGTAGATGGAGGAGATATTGACCTCTTTCTGATCACAGGACCACAGGTGCGGGATGTGGTAGAGCGTTATACTGATTTGACAGGGAAATCCGCATTGCTTCCGCGTTACGCATTGGGCTATCTGGGATCGTCTATGTACTATCCGGAGTTAGAGAAAGATTGTGATGATGCAATCCTGGAATTTATTGACACAACGAAAGAAGAAGAAATTCCAGTGGATGGCTTCCAGCTTTCCTCAGGATATTGTGCGATTGAGACAGAAGAAGGAATCAAACGCTGCGTTTTTACATGGAATAAAAAACGTTTCAAAGATCCAAAAGATTTTTTCAAACAGATGAAAGACCGTGGGATTTGCGTATCACCAAATGTGAAACCGGGAATCTTGCTGTTGCATCCAAAGAAGGAAGAGATGCAGGCGAAAGGAATGTTTGTAAGAGCAAGCAGATCAGAGGAGCCGGGAATTGGAACATGGTGGGGCGGAAAAGGTGTTTTTGTTGATTTTACAAAGCAGGAAACGCGAGATAACTGGAAAGCTATGTTAAAAGAGAATGTTCTGGAGTATGGGACCAGTTCTGTATGGAATGACAACTGCGAATATGACAGCATGATCGATAAAGACTGTCGTTGTGATTTTGAAGGAAAGGGAGCAACGATTGGTCAGCTGAAGTCTGTGATGTCGAATATTATGTGTCACATCACAGATGAAGCTGTGCATGAGATATTTGAAAATCAAAGACCATATATTGTTTGTCGTTCCGGTCATTGTGGAATCCAGAAATATGCACAAACATGGGCTGGTGACAATCTGACATGTTGGGAAGCATTAAAATATAATATTGCAACAATTCTGGGAATGGGACTTTCCGGAGTCGCAAACCAGGGATGTGATATCGGAGGATTTTATGGTCCGGCTCCTGAGGCGGAACTACTGGTGAGATGGATCCAGAACGGGATATTTCAGCCAAGATTTTCCATTCATTCCACAAATACGGATAATACGGTAACAGAACCATGGATGTACAGCGGCTGCAAAGAATATATCAAGAAAGCGATTGAATTCCGTTATCAGTTGATCCCATATCTGTATTCTTTGATGGAGCGTGCTCATGAAACAGGGCTGCCGATCATGGAACCTCTTTGCAGTGCATTTCAGAATGATGAGAAATGTTATGATGAAGGTGTGGATTTTATGTTTGGAGATGCGCTTCTAGTGGCAAACGTGGTAGAAAAGGGAGCAAAAACCCGCAAGGTATATCTGCCGGATGGAGAAGTATTTTACGATTTCTACACAAGAGCGCGTTATGAAGGCGGACAGACAATCGAATTCTCGGTTGATTTGAGCAGTATCCCACTTTTTGTCAGAAGTGGAGCAATCGTGCCGATGGCGTTGAATCAGATGAATAATCTGATGACGCAGGAAGCAACAGGATTGAAGATCCTTTGTGCACCGGATAAAGACAGTTCTTTCGTGATCTATGAGGATGACGGAGAGACAATGGACTATGCAAACGGCGGGTATTTAAAAACTGTTCTGGATATCAAGGCAGGAGAGCAGACGGTACTTAGCTTCCGGAATGAAGGGGAGTATGAGACTGCGGTCGAGGATATTTATCTGGATGTCATTCATCGGGAAAAAGCTCCGTACTGGGTAAAGGCAGACGGACATGAACTTCCTCATTTCCTGCACAGAAAGAAATTTGAAGCAGCACAAGAAGGTTGGTATTACAGCCAGAGTCTGAAATCTGTGCAGATCAAATATAAGAATCCGAAGAAGGATTATGAAGTGATTGTGTCATTTGAACAGTTTGACATGATCGGAATGTAAAAAGAAAGGAATGAGACGAGATGAAAAAAGCAATTTCGATGCTGCTTGTAATGGGATTGAGCGCAGGCCTTCTGGCAGGATGCGGAGCTAAGAGTGTGTCAGGCAGTGAAGAAGCAACGGCAGAGAATCCGATGGTACTGACACTGTCACATGGATTGAGTGAGACTCATACGGTACATATTGCAATGGAAGAATTTGCAGAAAAAGTAGAAGAACGTACAGACGGCAGAATCAAAGTGGAAATTTTTCCGAACGCCCAGTTGGGAAGTGAGACAGAATCTATGGAACAACTGACAGCAGGTGTCATTGCCATGACAAAGGTTGCGTCTCCGATTTTGGCAACTTATGAAGAAGGGTATAATACATTCGGACTTCCGTATATTTTTGACGATACCGAGGACTTCTATCATGTAATGGATTCTGATGAGATGCATGATTTCTTCCTTTCTACAGAGGATGAGGGATTTGTGACACTGACGTATTATACATCTGGAGCACGTTCTTTTTATACAAAAGACAAAGCAATCCGTACACCGGAAGATTTAAAAGGATTAAAAATCCGTGTACAGGATATGGAGTCCCAGACAGATATGTTGGATGTTATGGGGGGAACGCCGGTTGCAATGTCTTATGGTGATGTGTATACCTCTCTTCAGACGGGGATCATTGATGGAACAGAGAACAATGAGACGGCGCTGACAACGGGAAAACATGGAGAGATCTGTAAAGTATATTCCAAAGATGAACATGCGATGATTCCAGATGTTATGGTGATGAGCGCAAAGATATGGAATACCATCAGCCCGGAGGATCAGCAGATTATTTTGGAAGCGGCACAGGAGTCTACAGACAGCCATAAGATATTATGGGAAGAAGCGATTAATGATGCGGTCGAGGAAGCGAAGAACGAAATGGGTGTGGAATTTGTAGAGGATGTAGATAAGGATGCATTCCGTGAAGCGACCAAAGGAATGATAGAAGATTATTGCGAGCGCTATCCGGGTGTTGCAGAGCTTCTGGATATCATTGAGTCTGTAAAGTAAGGAGGGGAAACCATGCAGGCAACGTTGACAAAGATAAAAAAAGGAATGAATTTTCTGTTATCCAGAATTGCGGCAGTGCTTTTGTCTGCCATGACGCTTCTGGTATTGTATCAGGTATTTACCCGTTATGTGCTGAACAGCCCGGCGGCATTTACCGAGGAAATCGTGAGGTATCTGTTGATCTGGACTGGATTTATCGGTGCAGCTTATGCGTTCAGTACAAGACAGCATATGGCATTGGTACTTGTAAGAGACAGGTTGTCTCCAAATCGAAAGAAAGTACTGATGACAGCGATTGATGTATTGATTCTTGTATTTGCATTGTTTGTTATTATTATTGGAGGAACTAAACTGGCGCTGAGCGCGGTGAAAGAATATTCTGCACTTCTGGGAATTTCCAGAGGGCTTGTATACAGTATGGCTCCGATTTCTGGAGTGTTCATCATTCTCGCGCAGATTATTAACATCTATGAAGATGTTACCGGAAACGTGATTGAAGAAGGAGGAGTAGAGTAATGGATATTGCCGTAACGACTATACTTTTGTTCGCTGTATTTGGAATTCTTTTGTTCGTGGGATGTCCAATTTCTGTCAGTATCGTAGTTTCATCAATTGTAACGGCCTTGTCTTCTCTGTCGTGGGATCAGATTACATTTATCACCATGCAGAAAATGAACGGAGGAGTGGAGAGTTTCTCACTGTTGGCTGTACCGCTGTTTATTTTGGCAGGAAATATTATGAACAATGGTGGTATTGCACGCAGACTTGTAAACTTTGCAAAATTATTCTGCGGATGGATACCAGGATCTCTTGCCCAGGCAAATGTACTTGGAAACATGCTGTTCGGAGCTCTTTCTGGTTCCGCAGTAGCAGCTTCTTCTGCAATGGGAGGATGTATCTACCCAATTCAGAAAGAAGAAGGTTATGATCCGGCATTTGCAACGGCAGTCAATATTGCTTCTGCACCGACAGGGCTTCTCATTCCGCCGACAAGTGCATTTATCGTATATTCAACCGTAGCGGGGGGTGTATCCATTTCCGCTCTGTTTATGGCTGGTTATATTCCGGGAATTCTGATGGGGCTGGGAACAATGATTGTTGCCTTTATTTATGCTAAGAAACACAAATATCCGACAACGGGATTTGTACCGATGAAAGAAGCATTAAAGGTGACATTTGAAGCAATTCCAAGTCTGCTTCTGATTGTGATTGTAATCGGAGGTATTGTAGGCGGGATCTTTACTGCAACAGAAGGAGCCGGTGTCTGCGTACTGTACTGTTTGATTCTGTCTATTATCTATAAAAGCATTGATATGAAGTTGTTTATGAAGATTTTGCTGAACAGCGCTGCGACAAGCGGTATCATCCTGTTCCTGATCTCTGCTTCTTCTGCAATGTCATGGGTCATGGCATACTCTGGAATTCCGGCAGCGATCAGCAGTGGTTTAATGTCCATTACCGACAATAAATACATACTTCTTCTTTTAATGAATATCATTTTGTTAATTGTTGGTATGTTTATGGACATCACACCGGCAATCCTGATTTTTACACCAATCTTTTTGCCGATTGCAGAGAGTCTTGGGATGTCCTCTATCCAGTTCGGCGTAATGTTGATATTCAACATGTGTATGGGAAGTATGACACCGCCGGTAGGTTCGGTATTGTTCGTATCTTGTGGTATTAGTAAGATTACCATTGAGCAGGTGACGAAGACGTTGCTTCCGTATTTTGCAGTATTGCTTGGAATCCTGCTGGCAGTGACGTATGTTCCGGCATTGTCAATGGGAATTCCGACCTTACTGGGACTTGTATAAACTGATGAGTGAAAAAGCCTGATTACCAATCGGGCTTTTTTAAAAGTGAAAGGAGTGAAATTATGTTACTGAGAAAATTTTGCGGAATAGAGAAAACAGATAACGGATATTTGATTCATGGAGATGCAGGGGATATCAAGTTGGTATTTATGACCGATGATATCATCCGGATCCGGGTATCTTTTGATCGCAAATTCAAGGAGGCTTCTTATGCACTTGTTACAACTGCGTGGGAGGATGAGCTGGATGAACTGTTTCAAGAGGAACGCACCCGGATTCAGGCGAAAGATGTTGTATGCGAAGAAAAGGAAGATGCGCTGATATTTCATACAACTGCATTGAAACTTGTTATGAAAAAGCAGCCGATTCAGTTTCTTTTGTATGATGTGGAAGGAAAGCTGATCTATAATGATCTGAAGGAGCGCGCATTTGATCAGGATCAGCTTGGAAGGGTGACACATTATTCAGAGATTCATGCGGACACAGATCATTTCTATGGATTCGGAGAAAAGACTGGGCATCTGGATAAGAAAGGACGTCATTTGAGAATGTCACCGAAGGATGCCATTGGGGCAGATCCGGAATTTGGGGAGCCGTTGTACAAACATGTTCCATTTTATATTCGTGTCAATGAAGAAAATCTTCATGCGCTGGGATTGTTTTACAATAATTCCTATGACGCTGTATTTGATATGGGAAATGAGCGAAGCGGATATTGGGACAGTTACTGTTATTATCAGGCGGATGGCGGAGATATCGACTTGTTTCTGATCAACGGTCCGAAGATGGCTTCCGTTTTGGAACGTTATACCTATCTGACCGGGCGGCAGGCAATGCCGACGAAGCAGTCTCTCGGATACACAGCTTCTACGATGTATTACGCAGAGTTGGAACAGAATTGTGACGAAGAGATTTACAAAGTCATTCAGAAACATTTTGATGAGAAGATTTATATTGATAATTTCTGGCTGGCAAGCGGATACTCTTCAGGAGAAGAAGACAACCTGCGTTACGTATTTAACTGGAATAAGAAGAGATTCCCGGACCCGGAAGGATTCTTTGAGAAGATGGAGCAGGAGATGGGCATCAATGTGATTCCGAACATGAAGCCGGGGATCCTGAAAAACCATCCTTACAGAAAAGTGTTTGAACAGTATGATGCATTTGTGAAGACCCCAGACAAAGCGGAAGATTATGTAGGACGATGGTGGGGTGGTGAAGGACGATTTGTAGACTTCACGAAGAAAGCCGGACGTGATGCCTGGAAAGAATTGCTGAAGAAGAATCTGATGGCGAAAGGAATGCGGACTGTCTGGAACGATAACTGTGAGTATGATGGAGTAGAAGACAGAAATGCCTACTGCGATCATGAAGGTATGGGCGGTACTATGGCGGAATTGAAGATCATTCAGTCTAATATGATGGCATATACCGGAAAAGAGGCATTAAAAGAAGTATATCCAAAAGCGAGACCTTACATTATCAATCGTGCCGGTTATGCCGGAATCCAGCGTTACGCGCAAGTTTGGGCAGGAGACAACTTAACAGACTGGAGAACCGTGAAATTCAACATTGCTACCATTATGGGCATGGGATTGTCCGGAATGTCCAATGCAGGATGTGATATCGGTGGGTTTGCAGGACCGGCGCCGGGAGGGGAATTATTGCTTCGCTGGATCCAGAACGGTATCTTCCAGCCTAGGTTCTGTATTAATTCTGCCAACAATGACAATACCGTAACCCAGCCGTGGATGTATGAAGAAAATCTGCCGTATGTACAGGCTGCATATGCACAGCGTTATCGTATGATTCCGTATCTTTATTCCGTAATGAGAGAGTCTCATGAGAATGGAATGCCGGTGATGCGTCCGTTGTTCCTGGAGTTTCCAGAGGATGTGAAGTGTTATCGTGATCAGAATCTGACCTTTATGTTTGGACCGTCTGTGCTGGTTGCAAATGTGGTTGAAAAAGGCGCGATTACAAGGACGATTTATCTGCCAAAGGGAACGACATGGTATGATATGAATGACAACTTCAAAGCATACGAAGGAGGTCAGACAATTGAACTTCCGGTAGATTTAAGCTCAATTCCGATGTTCTTAAGAGGTTCCGCTGTCTATATGACAACGGAAGATATCCATCATATCGCAAAAGATACGATGAAAGCACTGGATTTGTTCGTAAGCTGCGAAGAGGATGCAGAATTTACATATTATGATGATGATGGATGGTCAAAAGAGTACGAGGAAGGCAATTTTGCAGAGACAAAGATAAGTGTCAAGGCAGGCGACAGAAAGCAGATCCATTTTCATAAGAATGGTTTTTATCAGGAAAGCTGGGAGAATTTGAATTTAAATGTGGTAAGTAAGGAAAAAGGCGCTTACTGGGTAAGTGTGGACGGAGAGAAGATTCCGCGCTTCTTGATCCGTGATGCCTTTGATGAAGCAGAGACAGGCTGGTATTATGATATGTCAGACCGGATTGTCAAAGTGAAGTGTAAAAAGCCGCAGAAGGATGATTTTGAAATTGTCGTAAGCTGCGAGAAGTTTGACCTGATTGGAATGGAAAATGAAATATAAGTAATGCTGCTTAAAGTTGCATAAGATGAGGGTATCGCTTGATCATTTAACTTGGGGATCGAGCGATGCCCTGTTTATATATGAAGAAAATTTAGACGGATTCTTTTGTCTTGGTGTATCAAAACTTATTCAGATTCTTTTAGTTCTGGATGTAATTTTGCAAAAATGGCATCCTCATTGTAATCAGGTGCAGATTGAACTGCAATGTTGTAGACCGGCTGAATGACAGAGATATCCTCCTCCAACATTTCTGCAATTTCAGCTAAGGGAATCTGTTTTTGTATTTTTTTACAGACCTGAGTGATTAACCGCAGCGTGGATCCTTCTTCTTTACTTATCCTCCGTGTTTCTTGTACATCATATGCTTCAAAGCTGTCAAATAACATATCAAAATCCCTCCGTTTTATTTGATCTGTAAAGTGTTCCATTTTTCAAGCCAGCTCAAAAATTCGCCGGACGAGCGGTTTAAGATCAGTTCCTCCGGAAATTCAGCGATGCGGATCAGTTCCATTGCATGATCAAAATTTCCGATATGTCCGGTTCCGTGACTGTCACTGGACAACAGGATTGGATAGTGGAAATGTTTGCACAGGTTGAGCAGCATCATATCGTTAAAACGGGTATCGCCCCGGTAGCCGTCCGGGCGCAGTGAGCTGTCATTGAGTTCCAGAATGACATGATATTCCATTGCAGCTTCTACCAGTGCAAGGTAGTCTACTGGGAATTTTACATCATCACAATGTCCGATGATTCGTACATATGGTTTTTTCATTGCTTCTATATAAGAACGTGTATTTTCTTCCTTTGATCCGGGGCGCTTAGCAGGGCGGTGCAGGCTGGCGATCACATAATCCAGGTGCTTTAAAATTTCATCCTCAAGATCCAGTTTTCCGTGATTGTCTAAAATACTGACCTCGGCACCGTACAGCATGCGGATTCCCATCCGGTTTTTAGGTGCATAAGTAAGATTTCGGAAATATGCAGGTTTTCCGCCGCCAAGTGTGGCAGGACCATGGTCCGAAATTCCGAGCATATTTAAATGCTGTGTACGTGCAGTTTTGACCATATCTGTGATCGTGGCAGCTGAACCATGTCCGCTGGCGATTGTATGAGTATGGATATCAAATTCAAAATGTGACATGAAAAGTCCCACCTTTCCAGATTTCTGTTTCCAGTATGATGGATTTCTGCAGTTTTGTCAATGCGCTGAGGTGTGGTTTTTTAATAAAAACAACAAAAACCACATAAAATAAATTCTGATTTATTTTGATTTAAAGGATAAAGACGGGAAATGATATTGTAGTTTTGTTGACTTCTGCTGTTGTGTAAAGTATAATGACGTTAACTGGATAGAGAGAGGGTTTCTTTAGAAAGTTAATACGAATATGAGAAAGGAGCAACAAGGCAGATGGGATTGTATAATTATGACAGCACTGAGATTCCAAAGTCAGACAGAATTCCGAAGCTGGTAGAAAATCTGTATGCAAAGATGCCTGAGATTGAGTCTGCAAGAGCAATTTTGATCACGGAATCTTACAGACAAACAGAGAATGAGCCGATGGTGATCCGCAGAGCAAAAGCATTTGCACACATTCTTGAGAATATTCCGATCGTCATCCGTGACCTGGAACTGATTGTGGGAAGCACAACAATCGCACCGAGAGGATGTCAGACCTATCCGGAATTTTCTTATGAATGGCTGGAAGCAGAGTTTGATACTGTGGAGACAAGAAGTGCGGATCCGTTCTATATTTCAGAAAAGACAAAGCAGGAGTTAAAAGAAGCCAATGCTTACTGGAAAGGAAAAACGACCAGCGAACTGGCCACTTCTTACATGGAACCGGAGACACTGCTGGCAATGGAACACAATATCTTCACCCCCGGAAATTATTTCTACAATGGTGTGGGACATGTGACCGTAAAATACGGCGAGGTGCTTGCAATCGGATTTTCCGGAATCAAGGCAAAAGCACAGGCAGAGCTTGATAAGCTGTGTCTGGCAGATGGAGATTATCAAAAGAAGTCCCGTTTTCTGGAGGCAGTGATGATCAGCTGTGATGCAGCCATCGAATATGCCAGAAGATATGCAAGACTGGCTTTGAAAGAAGCAGAAGAATGCACAGATCCTGTTCGGAAAAGAGAATTGCTTCAGATTGCTCAGAATTGTGCAAATGTTCCGGAAAAAGGTGCCACAGGATTTTATGAAGCCTGCCAGTCTTTCTGGTTTGTGCAGCAGCTTCTGCAGATTGAGTCCAGCGGACATTCGATCTCACCGGGAAGATTTGACCAGTACATGTATCCTTATTATCAGAAGGACATGGAGAGCGGCAAGATCACAAGAGAGTTTGCGCAGGAACTGATGGATTGTATCTGGGTAAAACTCAATGATCTGAACAAGTGCAGAGATGCAGCGTCAGCGGAAGGGTTTGCAGGTTACAGTCTGTTCCAGAACCTGATTGCCGGAGGACAGAATGAAGAAGGAATTGATGTGACGAATGACCTTTCCTTTATGAGCATTCAGGCATCCATGCATGTATTTCTTCCGCAGCCGTCACTTTCTGTGCGGGTATGGAACGGAACACCACACGAATTCCTGATCAGGGCAGCAGAGTTGACAAGAACCGGAATCGGACTTCCGGCATATTACAATGATGAAGTGATCATACCGTCTCTGATGAGCAGAGGACTGACTCTGCGGGATGCAAGAGATTATAACATCATTGGATGTGTGGAACCACAGAAGTCCGGTAAGACAGAAGGATGGCATGATGCGGCGTTTTTCAATATGTGCCGTCCGCTGGAGCTGGTATTTTCTAATGGAATGGACAAAGGTGTCCGCATCGGTCCGGCAACAGGTAATGTGGAGGACATGACGACATTTGAACAGTTCTATGATGCATATAAAAAGCAGATGGATTATGCGATCCAGCTTTTGGTCAATGCTGATAATGCCATAGATATGGCGCATGCAGAGCGATGTCCGCTTCCGTTTTTGTCGTCCATGGTGGATGACTGTATGAAAGTCGGAAAGACAGTGCAGGAAGGTGGAGCTGTCTACAACTTTACCGGTCCGCAGGGATTTGGGGTTGCCAATATGGCAGATTCCCTCTATTCGGTAAAAACACTTGTCTATGATGAGAAGAAGATCACGATGGGAGAACTCAAAGAAGCGCTTGCAACAAATTATGGCAAGGGACTTGGAGCGGAAGATGTGGCCGCCATGACGGCTAAGATTGCGAATGAGCTTAAAGAAGCCGGAAAGACGATCGGTGAAAAAGAGGTCGCTGCAATTTTAAATACTGTAGTTGCGGCATCCGAAGCACCGGAAGTAAAGGCAAACGGGGAAAGAATCCTGAAGCTGATCGAAGAAGTGCCGAAATTCGGAAATGATATTCCGGAAGTAGATGCATTTGCAAGAGATGTTGCCTACACCTATACAGAACCTCTTCAGAATTACAAAAATCCGAGAGGCGGTTCCTTCCAGGCGGGGCTTTATCCGGTATCCGCCAATGTACCGCTCGGTGCACAGACGGGAGCGACTCCGGATGGACGTCTGGCATATCAGCCGGTGGCCGATGGTGTGTCTCCGTCTGCAGGAAAAGATGTCAATGGTCCGACAGCGGCTGCGAACTCTGTTTCCAGACTGGATCATTACATTGCATCAAACGGTACCTTATTTAATCAGAAATTCCATCCTTCTGCACTCAGCGGAAGAAATGGACTGGAGAACTTTGTAGGGCTGATCCGTTCTTACTTTGATCAGAAGGGAAGCCATATGCAGTTTAATGTTGTCAGCAGAGAGACACTTCTGGATGCGCAGAAACATCCGGAACAGTACAAGCACCTGGTCGTACGTGTGGCAGGCTACAGCGCATTGTTCACAACACTGTCCAAGTCACTGCAGGATGACATCATCCGCAGAACAGAGCAGGGATTTTAGGATACAGGCAGAAAGGTGTGCGACATGGAAGATTACTTAAAAACAAAAGGACGGATTTTCGATATCCAGAGATATTCGATCCATGATGGTAACGGAATCCGTACGATCGTCTTTTTAAAAGGCTGTGTGCTTCACTGCAGATGGTGCTGTAATCCGGAATCTCAGTCATATGAAATCGAGACTATGATGGTACAGGGAGAGCCGAAGATCATCGGAGAGGATACCACAGTCGGCGAAGTGATGAAGACGGTGGAAAAGGACAGAACATACTACAGAAGAACCGGCGGGGGGCTGACTCTGTCCGGAGGAGAGAGCCTTTGTCAGCCGAAATTTGCAAGAGATATGCTGCGGGCTGCTCATGAGGCCGGGATCACGACAGCGATGGAAAGTATGGGATGTGCAGATTACAGTGTGATCGAGGAGATTCTTCCATATCTGGATCAGTATCTGCTGGATATCAAGCATATGAATTCGAAAAAGCATGAAGAATTTACAGGACGCGGCAATGAACTGATGCTGGAAAATGCAAAAAAAATTGCCGCTTCCGGGATGACAGAGCTCAGTATCCGGATTCCGGTCATTCCGGGATTCAATGATACACCGGAAGAAATCAGGGATATTGCAGTATTTACGAGAGAGCTTGGTCATGTAAAACGACTGCACCTGCTCCCTTATCACAGGTTGGGACAGGACAAATATGACGGTCTGAACAGACCTTATCTTATGGGTGAGGTTAAGCCGCCGGCCAATGAGAAAATGCAGATGCTCCTAAAAGTGGCAGAAGAGTTTTCAGGGGTTGAGTGTCAGATCGGAGGATAAACAGAAAAACAACAAAAACAACACCTTAAAAAGTTGACTGTTGTGGGTTTGTGTGGTAATATAAGACAAGAACCAACAAGAATCAAAAGGTTTGTTTTAAGAATCCAAGGAGGAAAAAAGGATGCAAAACGAATACGAAATCAAAAAAGAGATGTGTGAAATTGGGAAAAGAGTTTATAATCGTGGGATGGTTGCTGCAAACGACGGAAACTTCTCCGTAAGAATCAGCGAGAACGAAGTATTATGTACACCAACAGGGGTCAGCAAAGGTTTTATGACACCTGATTATATTTGTAAAGTAGACCTGGACGGAAACGTACTTCAGGCAAACAAAGGATTCAGACCTTCTTCTGAAATTAAAATGCACTTACGTGTATACAAAGAGAGACCGGACGTAAAATCAGTAGTACATGCGCATCCGCTGTATGCTACAACATTTGCAATCGCTGGTATTCCTCTGACACAGCCAATCATGCCGGAAGCAGTTATCGCTCTTGGATGTGTTCCGATCGCAAAATACGGTACACCTTCTACAGTAGAGATTCCGGATGCAGTATCTGAGCACCTGCAGTATTTCGATGCAGTTCTGCTTGAGAACCACGGAGCACTGACATATTCTGATTCCTTACTGAACGCTTACCATAAGATGGAATCTGTAGAGTTCTACGCTCGTCTGTTATGGCAGACAATGCAGATTGGTGGACCACAGGAGCTGAATAAAGAGCAGGTTGAAAAACTTTATGAGATCAGAAGACAGATGGGTCTGAGTGGAAAACACCCTGCAAATCTGTGTCCAAATGCAAAAGCTGGAAAACCAAGCTGTCATTCATGCGGAGGCGGATGCGGTGCTGCAAAAACAGAAGAGACACCGGATGCAGATCTGGTAGCATCTATCACAAAGAAAGTTATGGATCAGTTAGGACTGAACTAACTTTAGAAAGAGGACTGCTATGAACGAACAGGATATTTCCAAAGCTGTGGAGGCAGTGCTGGGACAAATGAATGGACAGCATGCGCATCACGGGGAAGGACATGTCTGTCGGTGCAATAAGAACAAGATGACCTTAAAGCTGGCAAATACTCTGATTGAAAAAGTTAAAGCATATGCACAGGAAATGGGTGTCAATGTTGTGATTGCGGTATCTGATCAGGCAGGTCGCCCTGTTGCAGTCCAGTGTATGGATGATGCGTACATAGCAAGCTTTGATATAGCACTTAATAAAACATTTACTTCAGCGAGCCTCAAGATGTCAACGGAAGAACTTAGTCATTTAAGCCAGCCAGGACAGTCGTTGTACGGGATCCAGTTTACCAATCAGGGCAAGATTGTGATCTTCGGAGGCGGAGAGCCGCTAAAAGCAGATGGCAAAATAATCGGAGCTTTGGGCGTTAGCGGAGGAAGTGCTGAAGAAGACACTGCGATAGCAGCCTATGGCAAAGAGATTTTTGAGGAGGTATTGGCGTGTCTGTAAATGAAAAAATGGTACAGGACATCGTACAGGAAGTGGTAGCTAAAATGCAGATTTCTTCCGATGTATCTGGAAAAAAAGGCGTATTTTCTGACATGAATGAAGCAATTGAAGCTTCGAAAAAGGCACAGAAGATCGTTGCGAAGATGTCTATGGACCAGAGAGAGGCAATCATTTCCAAGATCAGAGAGAAGATCAAAGAAAATGCAGAAATCCTTGCACGTATGGGTGTTGAGGAAACAGGCATGGGAAATGTAGGACATAAAATTTTGAAACACCAGTTGGTTGCTGAGAAGACACCGGGAACGGAAGATATTACAACAACCGCATGGTCAGGAGACAGAGGACTGACGCTGATCGAGATGGGACCATTTGGTGTGATCGGAGCGATCACCCCATGTACGAACCCGAGTGAGACAGTACTCTGCAATACGATCGGTATGCTGGCAGGAGGAAATACAGTCGTATTCAATCCGCATCCGGCAGCGATCAAAACATCTATTTATGCAGTAAATCTGCTGAATGAAGCATCTGTAGAAGTTGGCGGACCAGAGAACATTGCAGTGACAGTGGAGCATCCGACAATGGAAACAAGCGATATTATGATGAAGCATAAAGACATCCATCTGATCGCAGCAACCGGAGGCCCGGGAGTTGTGACAGCAGTTCTTTCTTCTGGTAAGAGAGGAATCGGAGCAGGTGCGGGAAATCCGCCGGCGTTGGTCGATGAGACAGCAGATATCAGAAAAGCAGCAGAAGATATCGTAAACGGATGTACATTCGATAACAATCTTCCATGTATCGCAGAAAAAGAGATTGTTGCGGTAGATTCTATCGCAGATGAACTTCTTCATTACATGGTAAGTGAACAGGGATGTTACATGATTTCCAAAGAAGAGCAGGATGCTCTGACAGAAGTTGTGTTAAAAGGCGGACGTTTGAACAGAAAATGTGTAGGACGTGATGCAAAGACACTTCTTGGAATGATTGGAATCACAGTTCCGGATAACATCAGATGCATTACATTTGAAGGACCGAAGGAACATCCTCTGATTGCAGAAGAGCTGATGATGCCAATTCTTGGAGTTGTAAGAGCGAAAGATTTTGATGATGCGGTAGAACAGGCAGTATGGCTGGAACACGGCAACAGACATTCCGCTCATATTCACTCTAAGAATGTGGATAACATTACAAAATATGCAAAAGCAATCGATACAGCAATTCTTGTGAAAAACGGACCATCTTATGCAGCCCTTGGATTCGGCGGAGAAGGATATTGTACGTTTACGATCGCAAGCAGAACTGGCGAAGGACTCACAAGCGCAAGCACATTCACAAAGAGAAGACGTTGCGTAATGACAGACAGCCTGTGCATTCGTTAATGGAATGCAGACAGTTTCGTCAGGAAGTATAAATAGGAGGAAACAAACATGGAAATGAACTCAGCAAGTGTGGAAGCAGTTGTAAAACAGGTTCTGGAAAGCATGCTGGAAGGAAAACCGGCAGTAAAAGCACCTGTAGCAAAAGCAAACACAGGAAGCAATGAAATTCCAAAGACAGCACATGTAGCAATGCTGACAGCTCTGGAAAATTATGAAGTAAAAGAATTCCCGATGCCGGAAGTCGGCGACGGAGACATTCTTGTCAAAGTAGAAGGATGCGGTATCTGTGGAACAGATGCACACGAATTTAAAAAAGATCCATTTGGACTGATCCCGGTAGCTCTTGGTCACGAGGGAACCGGTGAGATCGTAAAAATGGGTAAAAATGTAAAAGTTGACAGTGCAGGAAAACCATTAAAGGTTGGGGATAAGGTTGTTACCTGTATGATTTTTAAAGATGATCCGGATATCGAGATGTTCGACCTGAACAAGAAAAACGTAGGTGGAGCAGATGTGTACGGACTTCTTCCGGATGATGACATTCATCTGAACGGATGGTTCTCAGATTACATCCTGATCCGCGAGGGATCTACAGTATTTAATGTAAGTGATTTGGATCTGAAATCCAGAATCCTCATCGAACCATGTGCAGTACTGGTACATGCAGTAGAGAGAGCAAAGACAACAGGTATCTTAAGATTCAACAGCAGAGTTGTTGTTCAGGGATGCGGACCGATCGGTCTGATCTGTATCGCAGTTCTCCGTACGATGGGTATCGAGAATATCGTAGCAGTTGACGGAGAGCAGAAGAGACTTGACTTTGCGAAGAAGATGGGCGCAGAGAAATCTGTAAACTTCAAAGATTTCCAGGGAATCGATGCACTCGCACAGGGTGTAAAAGATGCATTCGGCGGATACGCAGCAGACTTTGCATTCCAGTGTACAGGATCTCCTGTGGCACATGCAAATATCTACAAATTCATCAGAAACGGTGGAGGACTCTGTGAACTCGGATTCTTCATCAATGGTGGAGATGCAACGATCAACCCACACTTCGACCTGTGTTCAAAAGAGATCACACTGGTAGGATCCTGGGTATATACTTTAAGAGATTATGCTACAACATTTGATTTCTTAAAGAGAGCAAAAGGAATTGGACTTCCGATGGATGAGCTGATCACTCACGAATTCCCGTTAGAGGAGATCAACGAAGCTCACAGAACAAATCTTGCAATGGAAGGTCTGAAGATCGCTATTATCAACAAATAGTGACGGCCATTCCAGAGAAGGAGAATGGATATGGCAGAAGCAGTAGGCATGCTTGAAGTTTTCGGTCTGGCGACCGCCTTTGCAGCAGCGGATGCAGGATGCAAGGCAGGAAACGTCTGGCTGGAGAATTTTGATAAAAACAAACCGGGTAATGCAGATGAATTACCGGTACCGCTGATCGTGATGATCAAGTTTCGAGGAAGTGTCTCTGACGTGCAGGCAGCGCTGGAGGCGGCAAAAGCCAAAGCAGAGCAGCTGGCAGGTGTTGTGAATGAATATGAGATCGCAAGACCGACAGAGGATACGGAAAAGATGTTGAAGATCAGCGCGTTCGACAAAGGAACACCACACAAAATAAACAAAGAAGAGATTGAAGAGATTTAGGAGGATTTAAAAATGGCAATGGCACAGCAGGCATTAGGAATGGTAGAAACAAGAGGACTTACAGCAGCAATCGAAGCAGCAGATGCAATGACAAAAGCAGCTGAGGTAACATTAGTTGGAACAGAGAAAATCGGATCCGGACTTGTGACAGTTATGGTTCGTGGAGATGTTGGAGCTGTTAAAGCAGCTGTTGAGACAGGAGCAGATGCAGCAGGAAGACTTGGAGAATTAGTAGCAACACACGTAATCCCAAGACCACACAACGACGTAGAAAAAATCCTTCCAACTGTATAATTAAGGACTACAGAAAGTAAAGGAGAAGTCTCATGGGACAGTGTTATGGATTTTTTGAAATCCCGAGTGTAACAGCGGCTATCGATGCTGTCGATATTATGTGTAAAACCGCAGATGTTGAGATGATCACCTGGGAGAAAAAACTCGGCGGACGTCTTGTGACGATCATTATCCGTGGCGATGTATCCGCTGTAACACAAGCCATTGAAGCTGCCGCAGCGAATGGAATCAAAGAGCCGGTATGTTATACGGTGATTCCGAGTCCCCATGAAGAGATCATCAAATTGATTAATAAGAGCGTCAATCGGATACGTTAGGAGGCAGCCCTTATGGCAGAGGAAAAGAAACCGGCAGAGCAGGAAAGTGCAAAGACAACTGCAAAGCCTGCCGCAAGAAAGAAAACAACTGCAGCCAAAGCGCCGGCCAAAACCGTACAGAGAGTAAGGAAGAGCGCTAAGAAGGCAGAGCAGGCGGAAACAAAAGTAGAATTGAAGGAGGAACGAAGAATGGCACAGGAAGCATTAGGAATGGTTGAAACTAGAGGTCTTGTAGCATCTATTGAAGCAGCAGATACAATGTTAAAAGCTGCAAACGTAGTTTTAGTCGGAACAGAAAAAATCGGTTCCGGACTGGTAACAGTAATGGTTCGTGGAGACGTTGGAGCTGTAAAATCTGCAGTAGAATCAGGTGCAGAAGCAGCAGGAAGACTTGGTGAATTAGTGGCAACACACGTAATCCCAAGACCACACACAGACGTAGAAAAAATTCTTCCGGCAATCAAATAAGTTTTGGTTTCAAAAAAATGCCCGAATCATTTCAGTCAGCGGTAACGGTTGTAAATGAGAGCATATGCGAGCGGATCAGCTCGCATATGTTCTTGTGCTACAGCCGGATTTAAGGGCGGGCATGCATTGATGAGGAGAATTAATATGGACAATAATAATGTAGCTTTGATTACAAAGATGGTTCTGGAAGCTGTAGAAAAACAGAAATCTTCCGAAAAAGAACCGGGATATCTGGTTCCGGTAGGGGTATCTGCAAGACACATTCATCTGACACAGGAGCATGTGGAAGCATTATTCGGACCAGGATATCAGCTGACGAAGAAAAAAGAACTGATGGGCGGACAGTTTGCCTCCAATGAGACAGTTACAATTGTCGGTCTGAAGCTCAGAGCAATCGAAAATGTAAGAATTCTGGGACCTGTAAGAAGCAAATCTCAGGTTGAGGTTTCTGCTACAGATGCAATTAAACTTGGAGTGAAGGCTCCGATTCGGGAATCCGGTAATGTTGCAGGAAGTGCACCGATCGCAGTTGTCGGACCAAAAGGTGCGATTTATCTGAATGAAGGATGTATCATTGCAAAACGACATATTCATATGCCGCCGAAAGACGCAATGGCAGCCGGAGTGCATGACGGGGATGTGGTATCCGTGCAGGCGGAGAATGAAAGAGGCACTGTTTTCAATCATGTACAGATCCGTGTGGATGACAGCTTTACGCTGGAGATGCATATCGATACTGATGAAGCGAATGCAGCGAAGATTGCGACTGGACAGACTGTAAGAATTATAAAATAGATACTTACATTAGAAAATCGCAAGAGGAAGTGAGGAAAGTATGATAGCAGGAAAAGTAGTAGGAAGTGTTATCTCGACACGGAAATGTGAAAATTTGGTCGGCAATAAATTCATGATAGTGGATGTGCTGGATCATATGCAGACATCTGGAAAACAACTCATTGCGATTGACAAGATCGGAGCGGGAATAGGAGAGTATGTGCTGGTGGCACAGGGCAGTGCGGCACGGATTGGCTGCGGCATGAGCGATGCTCCTATTGATGCAGCGATCGTTGGAATTATTGACGATGGAACAGGACTGGAGTAGTGAAATTATGGATATGAAAGAATTAAGCAGCATATTGCAGCAAAACGGAATTGTTGGTGCAGGTGGTGCAGGATTCCCGACTTATGCGAAACTGGATCAGCGTGCAGAAACAATTATCCTGAACTGTGCAGAATGTGAGCCACTACTGAGATTACATAGACAGTTATTGGAAAAATATGCGCGTGAGATTGTGGATACATTTCACCTGGTAGGCCAGGCTGTAGGCGCAAAAGAAGTCATTATCGGAATCAAAAAAGCATATAAGCAGACAATTGAGGCAGTCGAGAGTGTAATCGGAGAATATCCGGAAGTCAGACTGGGACTGCTGGATGAAGTATATCCGGCAGGTGATGAGGTTGTTCTGATTTACGAAGTGACAGGAAAGGTCGTACGTCCGGGAGGACTTCCGATCGAGAGCGGCGTTGCGGTATTCAACGTTGAGACGATCTACAACGTATGGCGCGCTATGAATCAGCAGACTCCTGTTGTAGATAAACTGGTATCCGTTGTTGCCGAGGTAGAGCATCCGGTGACAGTTCGTGTACCGATCGGAACTACAATCGAGGAAGTCGTGGCACTTGCAGGCGGAACAACTGTAAAAGATCCGGTATATTTTATCGGAGGACCGATGATGGGATTCATCGGAAGCGGTTCGCAGCCGGTTACGAAAACAACCAACGCGGTACTGGTATTGCCGCAGGATCATTATCTCGTAAAGAGAAAAAGAAGCAAATCTTCCATTGACATGAAACGTGCGGCTGCATGCTGCTGTCAGTGTTCAATGTGTACAGATTTATGTCCAAGACATCTGCTTGGACACCCGATTCAGCCACACTTGTTTATGCGTGCGGCAACATGCAAAGACGTTCAGCAGCCGAATATCTTTATCAATACATTCTTCTGCTGTTCATGTGGTGTCTGTGAGTTATATTCCTGTCCGCAGGAGCTTTCTCCTAGAACACTGATGCTGGAATACAAAAACGGACTTCGTGCGAACGGACTTCGTGCGCCGGAAGTGACAGCAGTACCGGTAGGAGAAGAAAGATCTTACAGAAGAGTTCCGATGGAACGTCTGATGTCAAGACTGGACTTGACAAAATATAACAAAGAAGCTCCGCTGGATGAATCCGTGATCCCTGTAAAACGAGTGAAGATCATGTTGAGCCAGCATATCGGAGCGCCTGCTTCCTGTGTTGTAAAACCGGGAGATATGGTAGTCAAAGGACAGATGATCGCAGAACCGGCAAAGGGCTTAA
This sequence comes from Mediterraneibacter gnavus ATCC 29149, assembly GCF_008121495.1. NCBI lineage: Bacteria > Bacillati > Bacillota > Clostridia > Lachnospirales > Lachnospiraceae > Mediterraneibacter > Mediterraneibacter gnavus. Next base: position 1,982,578 of record NZ_CP043051.1, read on the forward strand.
GTGTTGGAATCCACGCTTCCGTCAATGGTCTGGTAAGCGAAGTAAATGAGAAATATGTAGTCATAGAGACACAGGAAGGACGTGCAGATAATGAGTAAGGCAATTGGAATGGTAGAATATAAGACTACTTCAGCAGGTGTCGTAGCGGCAGATTCTATGGTAAAAACTTCTGAAGTAAGCATTATCGAAGCGCAGACCGTATGTCCGGGAAAATACATTGTAATTATTACAGGAGATTTAAGTGCAGTAACTTCTGCTGTTGACAATGCAAAAACAATGCATGGAAAACATCTGATCAACAGTTTTGTACTTGGTAATCCGCATGAATCCATTTTCCCTGCAATTTATGGAGCTGCAGAAATCAAGGATGTATCAGCACTGGGTATCATTGAGTCCTATGATGCATCTTCGATCATCGTGGCAGCGGATGAAGCTGCAAAAACAGCAATCGTTGATCTGATCGAAGTACGCCTTGCAAGAGGTATGTGCGGAAAATCTTATCTGATGCTGACAGGTGAGGTTGCTGCTGTAGAAGCTGCGATCGACAGAGCAAAAGAAGCAGTATCTGACGATGGTATGTATCTGGATTCTGCAGTGATCGCACATCCGGATGCACAGATCCGCGACGCAATTTTATAATTAAGAATTCAGCCATGACAAGTATCAGAAAACAGAGGACGTCCAGATCAGAGGATCCTGTTTTCTGATATTTGTATACGGCAATAACAAAGGTTTTGAGACAGAATTTATCAGGAGGCAACACGATGCTGGCAATTGAAAGACGTAATGAAATTCTGGAAAAACTGCAGACCGACCGAAGGGTAGTCGTGAGTGAGTTAAGCCAGATTTATGAAGTGTCAGAAGAGACGATTCGAAGAGATCTGGATAAGCTTGTGAATGATGGCTACGCAATCAAGAGCTACGGCGGTGCTGTGATCAATGAGAATATGAATATAGATCTGCCTTTCAATATCAGAAAGAACCGCAATGTGATCGGAAAACAACGGATTGCAGAGCTGGTGGCAAAGATCGTACAGGATGGAGACAGCATTATGCTGGATGCGAGTTCTACCGCAGTTTATATTGCAAAAGGACTGAAAGATAAAAAGAATCTGACGCTGATCACCAATTCAATGGAAATTGTGATCGAGCTTTTGGATATGTCAGATTGGAGGGTATTATCTACAGGCGGAGTATCAAGAGAGGGATCGTTTGCTCTTGTGGGAACCCAGACGAACCGGATGCTCCAGTCGTATCATGCAGACAAAGCAATTATTTCGTGCAAAGGCCTGGATATGGCAGCAGGACTTACAGATTCTGATGAACTTCTTGCAGATAACAAACGAACAATGCTGGAAAATGCTAAGGAGCGTATTCTTGCAATTGACAGCAGTAAGTTTGGGGCAACAGCCTTTATGACGGTCGGAAGATTGAAAGATATTACAATGATCGTAACGGATGAAAAGCCCGAGATGAAGTGGCTGAAAGAATTCAAAAAGTTGGGGATAGAGTGTATCTATCCAGAATAGAGGAAGGACGCTATGAAGAGCTTTGATATAAAAACAAAAGTATACTTTGGGGACAATGCATTAGACCGTCTTTCAGAGATCCCATATAAAAAAGTACTGGTTATTACAGACCCGTTTCTGGCACAGAGCAGTATGATCAATCTGATCACAGATCCATTGAAAAAAGGGCATATTGAGTATGACATTTTTCAGGATGTTGTGCCGGATCCGCCGATTGAAAAGATCAGTGAAGGCGTAAAAAAATTACTGGCGTATAAACCGGAAGCAATTATCGCAGTGGGTGGGGGTTCTGCCATTGATTCTTCCAAATCAATCCGGGAATTTGCAGTGCGGATTGAGCACTACGGTGATGTAGGGTTGATCGCGATTCCGACGACAAGCGGTACGGGGTCAGAGGTGACCTCTTTTGCAGTTGTATCGGATCCGGCAGAGCAGAGAAAATATCCGCTGGTATCCAGAGATCTGACACCGGATGAGGCAATCCTGGATGCAGAACTTGTAAAGAGTGTACCGCCTGCGGTTACAGCAGATACCGGAATGGATGTATTTACCCATGCGCTTGAGGCATGTGTAAGTACAGACAGAAATGATTTTGCAACGGCACTGGCAGAAAAAGCAATTGAAATCTGCGGAGTTTTCCTGCTGAGAGCATATCTGGACGGAAGTGATACTCATGCAAGACAAAAGATGCATTCTGCATCCTGTCTGGCAGGTCTTGCATTCAATTCTGCGTCTCTGGGACTGAACCACGGAATGGCACACCAGCTTGGAGCAACATTCCATATTCCGCACGGACGCGCAAATGCGATGCTGCTGCCGCATATCATTGAGTTCAACAGTGATATCAACAAGCATAGCAAGAGTCAGGCAAAATATCTGCCTGCTGTGGAACGATATAAAACAGTAGCCAGAATTTTAGGGCTGAGCAGTTATAACACGATTATGACAGTCAGAAACCTTGTGAACTGGGTACAGTTTATGTTGAAGGAAATGGATATTCCGTTGTCTGTTTCGCAGATGGGCAAGATTTCCAAAGAAGAATATTTTGCAGAGATTGAGCGTATGGCAGAAGCAGCGCTGGCGGATGGATGTACAGCAACGAATCCGAGAGTGCCAAGCAAGGCAGATGTCATGAAGATTTATGAAAGTCTGTGGTAAAAACAGAGAGAATCATGTGAATAAAAGCATAAAACGAGCAGAGGAAAGTGGATAACTTTCTTTCTGCTCGTTTTATTTAGTGCTAATTTGTGTTTTACGTAAAGTAAACTGTTTTTATATTTTAACTATAAATGAGTAAGTTCGTGATTTTGCATAAAAGAAAGACACCTCGATTCCGTGTGTTGTATAATGAAAGTGCCAAAACAAACATTTGCAACATTTACGAAAGAAGGTGTCCCTCGCAAATACTATACATCATTCCTCATTCATATACAACCAGTTTAAGAAATTAAATTTATGCAAATTTTATTCAAATCGAGTGATGAACCACCTCATGAGCATCCTGATTAGCATATTTATTTCAGGATATCATGGAAAAACCACGGACTTTGCTAAAAACAGTTCCTGCCACAGAATGACGATTGCCCATTTTCTCAATTCCAGAAAATGGGATGATTCCTTACTTTCAGATACGTTAAAATGCTCTGTCATTGAGATTATTTATTCAGAAGCAGCACGCACCGGAAAGCCTGTTTTCTGTATTGTGGACGATACGATCGCTTCAAAGACAAAGCCTTCGTCACAGGCTTTACATCCGATTGAAGATGCGTATTTTCACCAATCCCATTTAAAGGGAAAACAGGATTACGGGCATCAGGCAGTTGCTGTTATGCTTTCCTGCAATGGCATTGTTCTGAACTATGCTTTTGTAATGTACAATAACTCCATTTCCAAGATTGACATTGTACAAAGCATTGCAAAGGAGCTGCCTGTTCCACCGGTAATGTCCTATTTTCTTTGTGACTGCTGGTATGTTTCTGAAAAGATAATCAATACCTTTGCACAGAGAGGGTTCCATACCATCGGTGCTTTGAAAACAAACCGTTTGCTGTATCCATCGGGAATGAAAAAGAAACTTCGTGAACTGGCCGCCGAATTGTCTGTTACACATCGTGAATTTGACCTTGTGACAGTCAAAAAACGAAACGATTATGTGTACCGGTACGAGGGAAACCTCAACGGCATAGAAAATGCGGTAGTTCTTTTGAGTTATCCGGAAAAAGCATTTGGTAATCCCAAAGCATTGCGTGCTTTCATCAGTACAAACGCAGCCCTATCTACACAGGAGATTCTTTCCTGGTATGTGTGTCGATGGCCGATTGAAGTGTTTTTCCGCCAGTGTAAGGAGAAACTGGCACTGGACGGCTATCAGATACGCTCTGCATAGGGAATCAAAAGGTACTGGCTGCTTATGTCACTGGCACATTTCATGTGTGCAGTGGGTACTGGTAGGTTCTGCTCGTTTGAAACTGGATATCACGAAATCTGTGATACCATTCAGCTGGAAAAGTATCGTTATCTTTTTCAATGCGCAAAGGAAAGTAATGATTTTGATTCATTTATGAAATTCGCAGTGTAGTTTTGTGCAATTTTTCAAATTTGCTCATTTATAGCTTAGTAATAATTCCGATATTCACTCGGCGTCATATGCATGGATTTTTCAAATGCTCTTAAAAATGTAAGTGTATTTCTAAATCCTACCTGAGTAGCAATCGAATTGATAGAAAGCTTCGAGTAAGAAAGTAATTCTTTGGATTTAGAAATACGATATTCGTTTACGTATTGATGCACGGTAATCCCCATTTGTTTTTTAAACAGTTTGCAAAAATAATGTTTTGAAAAACTGATTTCACTACAGATCGTATCGATATCTAAAGTAGTGCTGTAGTTTTCCTGAATAAATTTTAAAGCAGTAGAAACGACATTTTGTTGAACAGGAGTCAATCCTTTAATTGTGTTGATTTCAGAAGTCTGTTCATAAAGTGCTGTAAAAATGTGATGGATCAGGAGCGATGAATTGATTGACTGGTAAGTAAAATCATTTGTATCGTGCTCGGAAATACAGTTTTCATAAAGTTCCATAAACAGATCCAGAATATTGGTGAAAGGATTATTCAGAATAATATTGTTTTGTGTGCGGACCAGATTGTAAAAAAGTCTGGCGTGGCTGCCGCTGACAATAAAATAGTAGGCAGTCCAGTCTTTGGAATTTCGCGAAAACGTACTTGTGGTATTGCAGGCAGTAACGACAATAGAGTGAGGCTGTATCAACTGTGTGTATTGATTTTTGGTATAGGAAGCTACACCATCTAATGTATAAACAAGAAGATAGTCGTTGAAGTTATTTTTTTTACCAAAGATCAGTTTTCGTTCTCTGATATATCCGCACTCTTTAATATGAAACGGAAGGGATTCTGCAAATGGAGTAGACGAAAACTCTTTCTTGTTGAATGTTTCGGGAAAGATTCTTTTTGGAAGTATCATAAATTCTCCTTAAAGTATATTAAAAAATGGAAATAATCGAAAAAATGCTAAAAATATTCTATCATAAGAGTAAAAAAATGGCAAATATATGAAAAAGACGAAAAAGTATACTAAAAAAACTTTTTTTGATATTGCTTAAACAGGAAAAAAAGATATGATTGTGGCATGGACAAGGAGGACACGAAAAAAATATTACAAGATGGGAAAGGAGAAAAGGTCGATGAGCGAATTTATTCTGGAACTGAAAGATGTAGTAAAAACATTTGGTGGAGTGACAGCTTTAGACGGTGTACAGTTTCAGTTAAAACGGGGAGAAATACATGCACTCATGGGAGAAAATGGCGCAGGAAAGTCAACTTTTATTAAAGTGATAACAGGGGTTCATCAACCCGACAGTGGTCTGATGCTTCTGGAAGGGGAGAAAATAACACTTCGATCTACAGAAGATTCCGCCAAACTTGGAATCGCAGCAATTTATCAGCACGTTACGGCATTTCCGGATCTTTCTGTTACGGAAAACATTTTCATGGGACAGGAGATTAAAACAAAACTGGGGATTTATAACTGGAAATTGATGACCAAAAGAGCAAAAGAGTTAATCGAACCGCTGAGTAAAAACATTGATGTATCGAAACCTATGAGTATGTTATCAGTGGCACAACAACAGCTTGTGGAAATTGCGAAGGCATTGTCCAGAGATGCACGAATTCTGATCATGGATGAACCTACAGCTTCTCTTTCAAAACGAGAATGCGAAGAGTTATATCAAATCACAGAGCATCTTAGAGATGAAGGCGTTTCAATTATTTTTATTACACACAAATTTGAGGATATGTACAGGTTGGCAACTAGGGTAACGGTATTTCGGGATTCCAAATATATCGGATGTTGGGATGTAGATAAAATTTCGAATCAAAAACTCATCGGAGCAATGGTGGGAAGAGAGCTGACGCAGATGTACCCTTCTAAGAAAGCCCGAATAGGAGACACAGTTCTTCGTATTAACAATATTTCGAAGGAAGGATATTTTAAACAGGTTTCGTTTGATGTAAAAAAAGGTGAGATTTTAGGTCTTACAGGTTTGGTGGGGGCTGGGCGTACAGAGGTATGCCAGAGTATCTTCGGAATTATGACTCCGGATAGTGGAACCATTGAGCTGGAAGGAAAACAAGTTTCGATCAAAAATCCAATAGATGCTTTACAATTGGGAATTGGACTTTTGCCGGAAGACAGGCAGACACAGGGACTGATCAATGAACTGCCAATCTACCAGAATGTATCATCAGCAAATATGAACTCGTTCATAAAAGCTGGGAAATTGGATGTAAATGCAGAAGAACAAAAAGCGATTGAATTATGTCAGAAGATTCAGTTGAAAGCAAAAGATATCAGTGCACCTCCATCCTCTTTATCTGGAGGGAATCAGCAAAAGGTTGTGTTTGCCAAGCTTTTAAACTGTGATCTGAAGGTGCTGATTTTGGATGAACCGACGAAAGGAATTGACGTAGGTGCAAAATATTCCATTTATGAGATTATGAATGAACTGACAGCAAATGGTTATGCGATCATTATGGTATCTTCGGAAATGCCGGAAGTATTGGGAATGGCAGACCGGATCGTAGTGATGAGAAGTGGAAGAGTAGTTGGACAGTTTGATACACAAGGAACGACTCAGGAGATGATCCTAGAGGCATCGTTGAAGCATGAAAGCGACAGGAGGGAAGGATAATGCAGGGAAAACGGAATAAAACAATCATTTCCAGAATTACAGAAAACAGAAATTTTGGTCTGCTCCTTGGCTTAGCTGTATTATTAATCATAGCAGCTATCGTGACACCGTCTATGTATTCTTTGAATTCCATTCTCAGTATGCTGCAGAATAATGCAGTGTTTGGACTTCTGGCATTGGGGGAAATGGTCGTGATCATTACAGCCGGAATTGATATTTCCATTGGAGCAAGTTTGTCTCTTGCCGGAGTCGTGTGCTGCAGATTTATGGCTGAAAATCCGGAGATTCCAGCAGTTGTATGGGTAGTTGTCGCAATGCTTGTCGGTGCATTGTGCGGAGCAATCAATGGAATTTTGGTTGGATATCTGAAAATGGTGCCAATGATCGCAACACTGGGAACGATGTATATTTTCAGGGGTCTTTCGTTCCTTTTGAGTGATGGAGAATGGTGGTTTCCACATCAGTTTACAGAAGGATATCAGGCGTTTGCGATTAAAAAAATTGCAGGAGTTCCGAGTATTTTGTGGATTTTGGTGCTTGCCTTTATTCTTGCAGTTTTGTTTTTGGGGTATACATCAAGGGGGAGAAGAATTTATGCGATAGGAACGAATCGAGAGTCTGCGCAGATTGCAGGAATTAAAGAGCAGAGAGTGATATTTCTGGCAATGACGATTTGTGGGATGTTTGCCGGATTATCAGGTATGCTGTATACAGCAAATTATGCGACGTGCAGTTACATGATTGGAGATTCTTATGAGATGACGGCAATTGCAATTTGTATCCTCGGTGGTGTCAGTATTACTGGAGGAAAAGGAAAGGTTGATGGTGTGATCATTGGATTTTTGATGATGTCAGTAATCACATATTTCATTAGTTTGTTGCCGGGACTGAGTGTATGGTCGGATGCAATTCAGGGTGCGATTATTATTGCAGCAGTAGCTTTAAATATCTTTACAGAGCATTCTGCCAAGAAAAGAGCACTGAAAGAAAGGGGGGCATTAATCTGATGAGTGAAAAAAATACAAAGAAAGCAGCCCCTGTCAGGGATTTGTCAGTAAAACAGGGATTTAAAATATCCAGATTCTTAGTAAGCTGGGAAATGGTACTGGTATATATTTTGATTCTGATCAATCTGGTCTTAATGATTAGCAGAACGAATCTGTACTTTTCTCAGGGCACAATACAGTCGATCATTCAGTCAGGTATGGATGTATGCCCACTGGTACTTGGGATGATCTTTATCCTGATGTTAGGAGACATTGATGTATCGGTAGCGTCAATCATGATTTTTTCTTCGATGGCTACAGGACTGTGTTGTTCGGCAGGGCTTCCGGCATTTGCAGGAGTGATTGCAGGGATTGCAGCAGGTGCATTGTGCGGAGCATTCAATGGATTTCTGATAGCATATGTAGGAATGCCGGCAGTAATTGTAACGATAGCGTCGTCTATGTTGTTCCGGGGAATTGTAAAAATCATTCTGGATGTAAATGTATTGAAAGAGTTTCCAAGCTTTTACACGTCTGTGGCGTGGACAAATATTCTGGGAATTCCAATTGCACTGTTATTGTTTTTCGCAATGGCATCAGTATTTGTATTTGTTCTTCATAAATCAAAATTCGGAAGGAAATTGTATATTATCGGAAATAATCCCACATGTGCACAGTATTCCGGAATTGATGTAAAGAAAACAAAAATGACAGTCTTTATTTTGATGGGAGTCATGTGCGGAATTGCATCCATTTTCTTTGTAGGGCGTATGGGCGGCAGTGTTTCTTCCACTATGGGAACGGGATATGAGATGACGGCAATTGCGATCTGTGTGCTTGGTGGAGTTTCTACCAATGGTGGAAAAGGAAAAGTATACGGACCTGTGATTGCGACATTGATTATGGCATTTTTGACATATACGCTTGGGCTTTTGGATGTAGATGCCAATACAAGGAAAATTGTAACAGGTTTGATTTTGATTATTGCGGTATTGATTCCGAGCTTGAATCGGGAGTTGCTTGCAAGTTTAAAATTAAAATTTATTTATAAAGGAAATAAGAATGTAGAGGCATTGAATATCCGAACTGCAGAAGAAATCAAAGTATTGAAACGAAATTTGGAAAGTCTGAAACAAGATACTTCTCTGGAGCAGGCAGAGAAAGCAGCGAAAATGGAAAAAATCGAGAAGAATATTACGAATCTGCAAAAGAAATGCAAAGAGCAAACGGATATATGGATCAAAGAGCAACAGGAAGATGAAAAGCGGGCAAAGGCACGATTTGCAGCAAAATAGACAGAATATAAGCATAGGAGAAGTGCTTATACATAAAGAAGGAGGAAGAACATATGAAGAATTGGAAACGACTGACAGCATTGGGGTTAAGCGCAATGATGCTTGCATCACTGGCAGGGTGCAGTACCACAACATCAAAAACAGATCCGGAAAGCGGGAAAAATCAGGCAGCAGAAAATACCGGAGGATCAGGAAAAGAATCACTGGAAGGTGCACATGTATTTATGTTCAAATCTACAGGAAATTCATTTGGAGATCTAATGTATGAAGGATTTGAAGAATATCTGTCAGGTAAGGGGCAGAAGACAGTTTATAAGAGTCCGGCAGAAACAACAGTTGCTGCACAGGTACAGATGTTGGATGAATTGATTACACAAAAGGTTGCTTCTATTACGATTTCCACAAATGGGGACGCCGGGTATGACGAAGTGTTTAAGAAAGCAAAAGAGGCCGGAATACCGATTGTATCCGTGGACTCAGAAGCAAGCCCGGATTATCGAGTATGCCATGTGAATCAGGCAGAAACAGCAGATATCGGGTCGTATCTGGTACAGGCAGCAGTATTGATCACTTTGGGAGTTGACTATCCGGGAGATGGAAAAATGGAAGAGACTGTACAAAGTGAACTTAAGAGCTATAAGGGCGATGAGATTAAATTAGGTGTATTGTCTGCTTCAATTGATACACCGGTACAAAATTCATGGATTGCAGCAATGGAAGATGAATTATCCAAAGATTTTTATGCAGGAAAAGTAAGTAAGGAGCTGGATAAAAAATATGGAAATGACGATTTGACAGAATCTACGACACAGGCACAGGCATTTATTGCGGAAAATTCTGTAGACTGCATTATTTCACCAACAACAGTCGGTATTGCAGCGGCAGGACAGGCTCTGAAATCTTCCAACAGTGAAATTAAGCTGACAGGTCTTGGAATTCCATCAGAAATGCAGTCTTTTATGCCAAAATCAGCGGATGAAGATGCGTTTGATTATGTGTGTCCTTATATGATGCTCTGGGATGTGATTCATTTGGGTGCTGTATCAGGTGCAGCCACATATGCAGCAGTAGAGGGGACATTTGACGGGACAGAAGGTTCCTCTTTTGAAATGGATGCTTTTAGAGATTATGAAGCCACTACATATGAAGCATATAGGAGCGGAGATGGAACAGCAGTTCTGGCAGGAGATCCGTTTGTATTTGATAAGTCCAATATGGCAGAATGGATTAAGCAGTTATAGTGGATTAAAAACAGGAGAGGAACAGGGATTGTGCATGTGTACAATCCCTGTTCCTGCCAGATATTCAAAATGAACGGAGGGGATAAGATGAGATATTTTATGGGGATTGATAATGGTGGAACATTTTCCAAGGCTGCGTTGTTTGATGAAAATGGAAATCAGATAGCGGTAGCCAGCATCTTTGTGCCTGTAATTACTCCAAAGTCCGGATATACAGAAAGAGATATGGAAACACTTTGGCAGGCTAATGTGCAGGTTATCAGAGAGGTAGTAATAAGAAGCAAAGTGTCCGCAGATAAAATTGCAGGTGTTTCTTTTTCCGGGCACGGAAAAGGTCTTTATATGGTAGATAAAGCAGGAAAGCCTGTATACAATGGTATTTTATCTACAGATACAAGAGCATGGAAGTTTGTAAAGAAATGGGAAAAGGATGGAACAAAAGAAAAAGTTTATGAGAAAACTTTTCAGGACATTCTTGTCTGTCAGCCGGTCAGTATTTTGGCGTGGTTTCAGCAGGAGAAGCCGGAAATACTTTCCAAAGTGCAGTATATTTTTTCAGTAAAAGATTATATTCGATTCCGATTAACACAAGAGGCCTGTGCAGAGTATACAGATTTTTCAGGAGGCAATCTGATTAATTTGAATACAAAAAGCTATGATAAAGAGTTGTTAGAGTGTTTTGGAATCGGCACGCTTTATGACAAGTTTCCTCCATTGAAAGAGTCTGCTGATATTTGCGGATACATCACCAAGGAGGCAGCTGATCTTACAGGACTTATAGAAGGAACGCCTGTTGCAGCAGGGATGTTTGATGTGAATGCGTGTGGAATTGCATCCGGACTGGATCGGGAAGAAAAGTTATGTATGATTGCGGGAACGTGGAGTATCAATGAATTTATCTGCAAACATCCGATTATCAATGGAACAGTCAGCTTAAATTCTATGTTCTGTATTCCGGGGTATTACCTGGTGGAAGAAAGCAGTCCTACCTCTGCAGGAAATATGGAGTGGTTTATTCGGAATTTAATGTCTTATGAAAAAACAGATGCGCAGCAGTCGGGAAGATCAATTTATGATATTACAAATAAATGGGTGGAACAGATTGAACCGGAAAATAATCAATTGATTTTTCTGCCCTTTTTAAATGGATCGAATGTGGCACCGCTGGCAAAGGGATCATTTGTAGGACTGACTGCATATCATGGGAAAGAGCATATGCTTCGTGCGGTATATGAAGGCGTTGTCTTTTCTCATTATACACATGTTAGAAAACTGTTGTTAAATAGAGAAAAACCGAAAGCAGTACAGCTTTCAGGAGGAGCAGCCAATTCTGATGTGTGGGTGCAGATTTTTGCAGATGTTTTGCAAATACCGGTAGAAGTAATGGAAGATAAAGAACTGGGGGCGATGGGGGCTGCAATTACAGCTGGAATTGCGGCTGGAGTATACCAAGATTATGGAGAGGCGATCAAAAGAACAGTACGAATAAAGAAAACGGTATATCCAAGAAGTGAGTATGCGGAGATTTATGAGCAAAAATACAGGCAGTATCAGAAGGTAATAGAGGCTTTGGATTCTGTATGGGATGAATTTCGGAATTGATGTAATACAACACCGCAAGAACCATCCGAAATCCCATAAAAACCGCAATTTTACTCAACTTTTTCAAATATAATTGTGCTATAGTAAACACAATCATATGAATACAGGAGGAGCACAGCATGGTAAGAAAAGGATTTAAGATGAAGTTATATCCGGATATGGCAGAGGAGTATGAAAAACGTCATAATGAACTCTGGCCGGAAATGAAAGAGATGATCCACGAGTACGGCGGACGCAATTATACGATTTTTCTGGATCGTGAAACCAATGTTCTGTATGGATATATTGAAGTTGAGGATTTGAAAAAATGGGACGAGAGCGCAGATACAGCAATCAATCGCAAATGGTGGGATTTTATGGCTGATATCATGGAGACGAACCCGGACAACAGCCCGGTGTGTACAGATCTCCATGAAGTCTTCCATTTAGACTGATCACACGAGCAGATCTTTTTGCATGTCTCGGAAATCTTTGGGAGAAATCCCGTATTCTTTTTTGAATGCCCGGTAAAAACTGGAGTAGTCACCGAAGCCGAAGGTCTGATAGGCTTCGGTGATACTCATTTGTCCGAGAATGGCTTCCCTGCAAAGGGCAAGCCGTTTTTTTGTAATGTACTGGTGAATCGACAATCCCAGATTATCCTTGAATACATGGGCAATGTGGTATTTGCTGACAAAAAATTCTCCGGCAAGCTTTTCAAGGGAGAGATCTTCGTCAAGATGTTCCTCAATGTATGCAGCAACATTCTGATACAGGGATTCCTCGGTCCGGCTTTTTTGTGGATGAAGCCGTTCGTAGACGAGACGGTTCAGATATAAAAGCAGATCATTGACGTAAAGCGGAATCTGGGCATCCCGTCCAAAACGGTCAGAACGCACTTCTTCGATCAGACGCAGCAGCTTTGACTGGATAGCATTGAATGTGATCCTGTCTGTTGGAAAAAAGTAATTCTGACTGACCTGCACATGCTGCATTAAATAAGCGTAATCTTTGGAAATCTGCAGCAGATGGTTGCAGTATTCCTGACTGATCCAGAACACAAAACGCCGGTAGGGAGAGGCCGTGCTGTGAATGATCGGGCGATGTGGGATATGTGGCGGGACCAGCATGATATCTCCGAAATGGATCGGGTAAACTTCGGTTCCGATCTGAATGCTGACATCACCTTCCATAAAAAAATAAAATTCATAATAATTGTGGGAATGCAGGTCTACTTTGGACAGATTGTGGTCATTATAATAGTAAAGTTCGAAATCTCGTGACAGCATATGCTGTCTTGTAATAAATGCTGTCTGCAGATTTTTTTTCATAAAAACTCCTTTAAAAGTATGTGCTGATTTTTGCAGCACATGAATTTCTTTTTTTAGAGTAGCATGAAACAACAAGATTTGCAATGTATACAACAACTAAGTCAATGGTATTTTAGACAGTATTTTTTATAATGAATGTAACAACACGATTTCAGAAAAGGAAGGTATGATAACTATGGAAATGACACTCAGATGGTATGGAGCTAAATTTGACACAGTGACTCTGAAGCAGATTCGCCAGATTCCGGGAGTAACAGGAGTGATCACAACACTGTATGATACAGCACCGGGAGAAGTGTGGAGCCGCGAACGTATTCGTGCAATGAAAGAAGAAGTAGAGGCAGCAGGACTTCATGTAGCGGGAATTGAAAGTGTAAATGTGCACGATGCAATCAAAACAGGCGCACCTGAGAGAGATCAGTATATCGATAACTACATCGAGACACTGGAAAACCTGGGAAAAGAAGACATTCACCTGGTGTGCTACAATTTCATGCCTGTATTTGACTGGACAAGAACAGAGCTGGCAAGAATGCGTCCGGATGGATCGACAGTACTTGCTTATACACAGGAAGCAGTAGATGCACTGGATCCGGAAAAAATGTTTGATTCTATCGCAGGTGATATGAACGGAACGGTGATGCCGGGATGGGAGCCGGAAAGAATGGAGCATGTCAAAGAACTGTTTGAGATGTACAAAGAGATCGATGATGAGAAACTGTTTGAAAACCTGAAATATTTCCTGGAGAGAATTATGCCGGTTTGTGACAAATATGACATTAACATGGCAATTCATCCGGATGATCCGGCATGGAGCGTATTCGGACTGCCTCGTATCATCATCAACAAGAAGAACATTCTCCGTATGATGGAAATGGTAGACAACCCGCACAATGGTGTGACATTCTGTTCTGGTTCTTACGGAACAAATCTGGAGAACGATCTTCCGGATATGATTCGTTCCCTGAAAGGAAGAATCCATTTTGCACACGTGCGTAACCTGAAATTCAACTCTCCGACAGACTTTGAAGAGGCAGCACACCTGTCTTCTGACGGAACATTTGATATGTATGAGATCATGAAGGCTCTTTACGAAATCGGATTTGACGGACCGATCCGCCCGGATCACGGACGTATGATCTGGGATGAAGTGGCAATGCCGGGATACGGACTTTATGACCGTGCACTGGGGGCAACTTACTTAAACGGCCTGTGGGAAGCAATCGAGAAAGGAGCCAGATAATCATGAGATTAAGTGCAGAAGGACTGAAAGACAGAGCAAAATGGGAAGAGGCGGGATACGCCCTTCCAAAATTTGACAGAGAGAAAGTGACAGAAGCGACAAAAGAAAATCCGTTCTGGATCCATTTCGGTGCGGGAAATATTTTCCGTGCATTTCAGGCAAATGTGGTACAGAACCTGTTGAATGACGGCATTCTGGATCGCGGTCTGATCGTTGCAGAGGGATTTGACTATGAGATCGTGGAAAAAATGAACCATCCTCATGATGATTACACAATTCTTGTGACACTCAAAGCAGATGGAAACATTGAGAAAACAGTAGTCGGAAGTGTGGTAGAGTCTTTGACTGTCAACACAGAAAATGCATCTGATTTTGCACGTCTGAAGGAGATCTTTGCCAAAGACTCCCTGCAGATGGTGACATTTACGATTACAGAAAAGGGATACAGCCTTGTAAACGGAAAAGGGGAACTGCTTCCGGATGTAGAGGCAGACTTTGTAAGCGGACCGGAAGCTCCGAAGAGTTACATCGGAAAAGTGGCAGCGCTCCTTTATGCGAGATATCAGGCAGGAGAAAAGCCGGTGGCAATGGTCAGCATGGACAACTGTTCCCACAACGGAGATAAACTGTATGCAGCGATCAATACATTTGCAGAGAAATGGGAAGAGAACAAACTTACAGATGCAGGATTCAGAGCATATGTAAACTGTAAAGAAAAAGTGACATTCCCATGGACCATGATCGACAAGATTACACCACGTCCGGATGCTTCAGTAGAAGAACTTCTGAAAAAGGATGGAATTGAAGAGCTGGATCCGGTGATCACATCCAAGAATACGTATGTGGCGCCATTTGTAAATGCAGAAGAGTGCGAATATCTTGTCATCGAAGATGCATTTCCGAACGGAAGACCAGAACTGGAAAAAGGCGGCCTGATGTTTACAGAGCGTGAGACAGTAGACAAAGTGGAGAAGATGAAAGTCTGCACCTGCTTAAATCCTCTGCATACAGCGCTGGCAGTATTCGGATGTCTGCTTGGATATGAAAAAATCTCGGACGAAATGAAAGATGAGGAACTCAAAAAATTAGTGGAGACAATCGGATACAAAGAAGGTCTTCCGGTTGTAGTCAATCCGGGAGTACTGGATCCGAAAGAGTTTATTGATACAGTTCTTCAGGTTCGTGTTCCGAATCCATTTATGCCGGATACTCCGCAGCGTATTGCAACAGATACTTCTCAGAAACTGGCAATCCGTTTTGGAGAGACGATCAAAGCATATGCAGCATCCGACGAACTGGATGTCAAAGACCTGAAGCTGATTCCGCTTGTATTTGCGGGATGGCTGCGTTATCTGATGGGCGTAGATGACAGCGGAAAAGCATTTGATTTAAGTCCGGATCCGCTGCTTACAACTGTCTGCCCATATGTTGCAGACCTGAAGTTGGAAGAAGGACAGGACGTAGAGAGCGCAGTATCAGAAGTGTTGAAGATGAAACAGATTTTCGGTGTGGATTTATATGAAGCAGGACTTGCAGAACTTGTATGTGGATACTTGAAAGAAATGACAAAAGCACCGGGAGCTGTTCGTGAAACACTCAAAAAATACGTGTAGGAGGAAGCGGTATGAAAGCATTTATGGATCAGGATTTCCTTCTGGAGACGGAAACTGCGAAGATGCTGTATCATGAGTATGCAGCAAAGATGCCGGTTTTGGATTACCACTGTCATATCAGTCCGCAGGAAATCGCAGAAGACAGACAGTTTGAAAATATTACCCAGGTATGGCTGGGAGGCGACCATTACAAATGGCGTCAGATGCGTTCGAATGGAATCGAAGAGCGCTATATTACAGGAGATGCGTCCGACAGGGAGAAATTCCAGAAATGGGCGGAGACTCTGGAGCGCGCCATCGGAAATCCGCTGTATCACTGGAGTCATCTGGAACTGCAGCGTTATTTCGGATATCACGGCGCGTTGAATGCGAAGACTGCAGAAGAAGTATGGAATCTCTGCAATGAAAAACTGCAGAGTCCGCAGATGAGCGCCAGAAATCTGATCCGTCAGTCCAATGTGACATTGATCTGCACCACAGATGATCCGGCAGATGACTTAAGATGGCACAAACAGTTAAAAGAGGATGATTCTTTTGAAGTGCAAGTACTTCCTGCATGGAGACCGGATCTGGCGATGAAGATTGAAAAGCTGGGATTTGCCGCATACCTGAAAAAACTGGGTGAGGCAGCAGGCATGGAGATTCATTCGTTTGCAGATATGAAAGATGCCTTGACAAAACGGATGGAATTCTTTGATGAGATGGGATGCCGCGCATCGGATCATGGACTGGGCTATGCCATGTATGTGCCTGCTTCCGAGGAAGAAATCGAAGCCATCTTTGAAAAAGGAATGGCAGGAGAGCCGATCAGCAAAGAAGAAGAATTAAAATATAAGACTGCATTTATGCTTTATGCAGGAAGAGAATATCATCGTCTGGGATGGGCAATGCAGCTTCATTACGGATGTAAACGTGACAATGACGTAAAACGTTTCCGCAAGCTTGGACCGGATACGGGATTTGACTGTATTGACACTTATACGCCATCTGCACAGCTGGCAGATCTGCTCAATGCACTGAATGTAACAGACGAGCTGCCAAAGACGATTCTGTACAGTCTGAATCCAAACGATAATGCAGCCATCGGAACGATCATCGGATGTTTCCAGGATGCCGGTGTCGTAGGAAAGATCCAGCAGGGAAGCGCATGGTGGTTCAATGACCACAAGCAGGGGATGATCGATCAGATGACATCCCTTGCCAACCTGGGACTTCTCAGTAATTTTGTGGGAATGCTGACAGATTCCAGAAGCTTTTTGTCTTATACAAGACATGAGTATTTCAGACGGATTCTCTGCAATCTCATCGGCGGATGGGTAGAAAACGGAGAGTATCCGGCAGATGAAGAGATTCTTGGAAGAATTGTGCAGGATATCTCTTACAACAACGCAGTGAGATATTTTGGATTTGAGGTATAAATAAAAAGAAAAATGAGGAAAGAATCAAAAACAGGTTCTTTCCTCATTTTTAAATTAATTTCCCAGTTCATTCTGAATCCGTTGTTTGGTATCCAGGATTAGATGGGTAAACTGTTCCATCCGTGCGTCATCCATCCGGTCTTTCGGTGCAGATACGCTGATGGCATACGAGGGTTTTCTGTGAAGGCCTTTCAATGAGACGGCGATACAGCGCACACCCAGTTCATTTTCTTCGTTATCCATGGCATAGCCGTTTTTGCGGACATCTGCGATCAGATTTTGAAATTTGACGAAATCGACAACGGTGTAATCGGTGAGCTTTCGAATTTCGCTGTGATCCCAGATTTCTTTTACTTTTTCATCTTTCATATCTGCCAGCAGCGCTTTTCCAACTCCGGAGCAGTACAAAGGAATTGATTTTCCGACCATAGAGATTAACCGCACGGAATTGTGGGAAGCCTCTACTTTATCAATATATACTGCATTCAGACCATCCAGCTGGACCAGGTGGACCGTTTCATTGGTCTGTTCTGCAAGTTCTTTAATGTAAGGGCGGATCAGATCGATGATATTATTCTGGGCCAGAATCTGGTTGGCGATTCCACAGAATTTAAATGTCAGACTGTATTTCAGTGTCTCCGCATCCTGCTTTGCATATTCCATACAGATCAGGGAGTTTAAGATACGGTGGACGGTACTTTTATTGAGATTTAATTCCTTGCTCAGTTCCAGAAGTCCGATCGGACCGGTACGGGCAAGGCATTCTATGGTATGGAAAATACGTTCCGATACCTGTATTGGGTTTTTTTCTTCCATAAGATCACTCCTGTAAAGTCCGGTGCTCAAAAGAGCGCCGAGTATCATTCAGTGGTTATTGTAGCACAGTTTGGGAAGAAGAGTAAATAAAAAAATAGTAAAGTAAAAAAATGCAAAGAATGGCTTGACAATCCATAGAAAGTGAGTATAATCAAAATTAAAGAGTTCATATTACGAAACATAGTTCCATAATGTGAAACAAACAACGTGATTCAGTGATAAGGAGAATGACCATGAACGAAGTATTAGAAAAGATTCAGAAAATCGGGATTGTTCCGGTTGTTGTATTAAATGATGCGAAAGACGCAGCACCTTTGGCAAAGGCACTCTGTGACGGCGGACTTCCATGTGCAGAAGTGACATTCCGTACAGAAGCAGCAGAAGAGTCTATCCGCATTATGGCAGAGCAGTTCCCACAGATGCTGGTAGGGGCAGGTACTGTTCTGACAACAGAGCAGGTAGACCGTGCAGTTGCAGCAGGAGCAAAATTCATCGTAAGTCCAGGATTAAATCCAAAGGTTGTAAAATACTGTATTGAAAAAGGAGTTCCGGTGACACCGGGAACAGCAAATCCAAGTGATGTAGAGCAGGCAATCGAGCTTGGATTGGAAGTTGTGAAATTCTTCCCGGCAGAAGCAGCCGGCGGACTGAATATGATCAAGTCCATGGCAGCACCTTACACAAATATGAAATTTATGCCGACAGGCGGAATCAATGCAAAGAACATCAACAGCTACCTTGCATTCCCTAAGATCCTGGCATGTGGCGGAAGCTGGATGGTAAAAGGAGATCTTGTTGCAGCAGGAGAATTTGATAAGATTACAGAGCTGACAAAAGAAGCAGTGATGACAATGCTTGGATTTGAACTGAAACACATCGGAATCAACTGTGAAAATGAAGAAGAGGCTGAGAAAACAGCAGGAACATTCGCTTCTTTATTCGGATTTGAGAAGAAGAGCGGAAACAGTTCTGTATTTGCAGGAAGTGCTGTAGAAGCAATGAAGAGCCCATACCTTGGAGCAAAAGGACACATTGCAGTAGGAACAAACAGCGTAGATCGTGCAGTAAATTATCTGGAGTCTCAGGGCGTAGAGTTCAATATGGACAGTGCAAAATACAAAGACGGAAAACTTACAGCAATTTACTTAAAAGAAGAAGTTGCCGGATTTGCAGTACATCTTGTACAGAAATAAAAAATTATTAAAGGAGAATAATAATGAGTAAAAAAGTAGTTACATTTGGAGAAATTATGTTAAGACTTGCACCAGAAGGATATTATCGTTTTGTGCAGGCAGATACATTTGGAGCAACATACGGCGGTGGAGAAGCAAACGTAGCAGTTTCTCTGGCAAATTATGGATTTGATGCTTCTTTCGTAACAAAACTTCCGACACATGAGATCGGACAGGCAGCAGTAAATTCTTTGAGAAAATACGGTGTGGATACATCCAAGATCGCACGTGGAGGAGACAGAGTAGGTATCTACTTCCTGGAGAAAGGTGCTTCTCAGAGACCATCTAAAGTAATTTATGACCGTGCAGGTTCTTCTATCTATACAGCATCCAAAGAAGATTTCAACTGGAAAGAAATCTTTGAAGGAGCAGAATGGTTCCACTTTACAGGAATCACACCAGCACTCAATGACAATGTAGCAGAAATCTGTCTGGAAGCTTGTAAAGCAGCCAAAGAGATGAATGTGAAGATTTCCTGTGACTTAAACTACAGAAATAAACTGTGGAGCAAAGCAAAAGCAGGAGAAGTAATGGGTGAACTTTGCAAATATGTGGATGTATGTATTGCAAACGAAGAAGATGCAGCAGATGTATTCGGTATTCATGCAGCAAACACAGATGTAACTGCAGGAGAAGTAAATCACGAAGGATATAAAGATGTAGCAAAACAGCTTGCTGACCGTTTCGGATTTGAGAAAGTTGCAATTACACTTCGTGAATCTATTTCAGCAAATGACAATAACTGGTCTGCTATGTTATATGACGGAACAGACTATTTCTTCAGTAAAAAATATAAGATGCATATCGTAGACCGTGTAGGTGGCGGAGATAGCTTCGGCGGCGGATTGATCGCTGCAACACTGAGCGGATATGATTCACAGGCTACCATTGAATTTGCAGTAGCAGCATCCTGCCTGAAACACTCCATCGAAGGTGACTTCAACATGGTTTCTATGGATGAAGTTGCCAAACTGGCAGGAGGAGATGCTTCCGGACGTGTACAGCGCTAAGCACTTTTGGAAGAATATAAATAAATAAGCCATAATCGACTATTTTGTTGCCAATATACGCCGGGACAGATTTTTCTGTCCCGGTTTTTCAGTTTTCCTTACAGAAGAGATTGACAATATTCTTTTTGTATAGTACTATTATCTCACAAAACCGAAACGTTTCGGTTAAGGAAAAGGAGGAAAGAGATATGCCATTAGTAACGTCGGAAAAAATGCTTTCAGACGCACAAAAAGGTGGGTATGCAGTGGGAGCATTCAATGTAGAAAATATGGAGATGGCAAAAGCTGTGATCGCGGCGGCAGAAGAGATGCGCTCGCCGGTTATGCTGCAGACTACTCCATCTACGGTCAAGTATGGATCTTTGGAAACATTTGCAGCAATTGTAAAAGCAGAGGCTTCTAAGACCGATATTCCGGTCTGTCTTCATCTGGATCACGGCAACAGCTTTGAGCTGGCTGTACAGGCGATGAAAGCCGGATATACTTCTGTGATGATCGATGGATCCCATGAAACATTTGAAGAAAATGTGGCACTGACAAAAAAAGTGGTTGAGGTAGCCAATGCCTATGGAGTTCCGGTGGAAGCGGAGCTTGGAAAAGTAGGCGGGAAAGAAGATGATCTGGAGGCAGAAGCGGATCATAATACAGATCCTGAAGAGGCAAAAGAATTTGTGGAAAGAACGGGTGTTTCTTCTCTGGCGATCGCGATCGGTACAGCTCATGGATTTTATGCGGGAACTCCAGTGTTGGATAAAGAAAGGGTTTCAGATTGTAAAAAGGTTGTTTCTGTACCACTGGTACTTCACGGTGCAAGTGGACTCAGCGAAGAAGATGTGGTAGAATGTGTACAGCGCGGGATGTGTAAAGTGAATTTTGCGACAGAATTGCGTGTAGCATACACAGATGCTGAAAAACAGTTGCTGAAAGAGAATCCGGAGACCTTTGATCCGAAAAAACTGGGAATTGCAGCAATGAAAGCCGTAAAAGAACAGACCATACTGCGAATGAAGATGTGTGGATGTACAGGAAAGGTACAGTAGTTCCACATAGATGTAGTAAGGAAGGCGGAAAGCATCAATGGGAGCGACGATGAAAGACATCGCGAGAGTGACAGGACTGGGACTGGCAACGATTTCTTCTTATTTAAATGGGGGAAATGTCCGGGAGAAAAACCGGATCAAAATTGAGGCGGCAATTGACGAATTGGATTTCGAGGTAAACGAGGTAGCGAGAGGTTTAAAGACAAACCGGACAAAGACGATTGGGATCATCATTCCGGAGCTGAACAACATTTTCTGTGCAGAGATTATTACAGAAGTGGAAGATGTGCTTCGAAATCATGGATATGCAACGATGATCTGTGACTGTAGAACAGATGCGGCACGGGAAGCGGAAGCGGTAGAGTTTTTGTTTCGACGCAGGGTGGACGGACTGATCTTGATGCCGTCCGGCAAATCAGGAAAGCATCTGGAGAGATTTTTACATGTGGGAAAACCAGTTGTGCTGATCGATCGTAATCTGGAAGATGTTCCATGTGACAGTGTACTTGTGGACAACCGGGGAGCTGCGCAGGCGGCAGTAGAGAGACTTTTTCTGGCAGGTCATCGAAAGATCGGAATGATTGCAGGACCGGAGCATGTATTTACAGCAAGAGAGCGATATCTTGGATATGAAGAGGCGTTCAAAAAGGCAGGAATCGAAGTACAGGATTCATTGGTTGTGCATGGAGATTATACGATCGCAGGCGGTGCCAGGGCGATGAAGGAGCTTGCAAAACAGAATCCGCAGATGACAGCAGTTTTTGTATCAAATTATGAGATGACGGTTGGAGCCATGATCGAAAGCAATGAGATTGGAATCCGGATTCCGGAAGATCTGTCAGTGATAGGATTTGATAATATCGAGTTTGCGAAAGCCAGCAATCCAAAGCTAAGTATTGTGACACAGCCGACAAAAGAAATCGGCAGAAATGTAGCAGAACTGATATTGGACAGACTGGACAATCCAACCCGGGAGATGCCTCCGAAAGAAATGAAGTTAAAGACCAGTTTTGTAGAAGGAAAATCCGTACACATTTTGTCTGTATGACAAGGTGTACGATTTCTTTATCCCGAAAACCGAAACGTTTCGGAATGTTTTGGAGGAGAACATGAAGACGTATTTAATAGGAATTGATATTGGAACAAGCGGATGTAAAATCGCTGTATTTAATAAAGCAGGAGAAGTCCTGGCCGCGCAGAGCGGAACGTATCCGGTGTATTATCCAAAGCCCGGATGGGCAGAGCAAAATCCGGAGGACTGGTGGAATACAATCTGCCAGGTACTTCCGGAAATGTTACAAAAAGCTGAGATTTCACCGGATGAGATTGCGGGAATCGGAATTGACGGGCAGAGCTGGTCAGCCATCGCAGTGGATGAAAACGGAAACGTTCTGACAAATACACCGATCTGGATGGACACAAGAGCGCAGGACATCTGTGATGAATTGAATGAGAGAATCGGAAAAGATCGGATTTTCAAGCTGTGTGGAAACTCCCTGCAGCCATCGTATACAACGCCTAAGATTGTCTGGTATCAGAGAAATCTTCCGGAAGTATATGCAAAAACAGCAAAGATCTTACAGTCAAACAGCTATATTGCATTTAAGCTGACTGGAAAAATGACACAGGATGTTTCTCAGGGCTATGGTTTGCATTGCTTTAATATGCAGGAAATGACTTGGGATTTTGCAATGTGTGAGGAGCTCGGATTTTCAAAGGATCTGCTTCCTGAAATCTATCCATGCCATGCTGTGATCGGAACCGTGACAGAAGAAGCGGCCAAAGAAAGTGGACTTTGCGTGGGAATCCCGGTTGTGGCAGGCGGTCTGGATGCAGCCTGCGCAGCACTGGGAGTCGGTGTACTTCACGATGGAGAGACACAGGAGCAAGGCGGGCAGGCAGGGGGGATGAGTATCTGCATGGATCATTATTGTGCAGACGAGAGGCTGATCCTCGGAGCCCATGTTGTGCCGGGACACTGGCTGCTTCAGGGGGGAACTACAGGAGGCGGCGGTGTCATGCGCTGGCTGGAAAAGGAATTTGGAGACTGGGAACGAGAGGAAGGAAAGCGAAGGGGCGTCAGCTCTCTGGATCTGATGAACGAAGAGGCAAAAGTAATTCCGGCGGGTAGTGACGGAGTTGTATTTCTTCCGTATATGTCCGGAGAACGTTCTCCGATCTGGGATCCGGATGCGAAAGGTGTTTACTACGGATTGGATTTCAGCAAGAAAAAAGGGCATCTGATCCGGGCTGCGATGGAAGGAACTGCCTATGCACTGAAGCACAATCTGGAAGCGGCAGAAGAAGCAGGAGCAAAAGTGGAAGTGTTAAAAGCAATGGGAGGAGCAGCAAATTCACACCTCTGGACACAGATCAAATCCGATGTGACCGGAAAAACCATGGAAGTCCCCTCATCAGATACTGCAACCACACTGGGAGCGGCACTTCTTGCAGGAGTCGGAGTAGGAATGTATGAAAGCTTTGAAGAAGCGGTGGAGAAGACCGTCAATAAAGGAAGAGTCCATACGCCGAATGTGGAGCATAAGGAAATCCACGAAAAGAATTATGAGACATACAGAGCTCTGTATGAACAATTAAAAAGTCTGATGAAAAAGACAGGAGGAAAGAAACAATGAAAGCAGCAGTAGTTTGTGCAAATGAAGATGTACAGTATCTGGATTATGAAGAGCCGATTCCGGGACCGGGAGAAGTGAAGGTTAAGGTTCGGGCATCCGGAATCTGCGGTTCGGATATTCCGAGAGTGCTTCACAATGGAGTACACTTTTATCCGATCGTACTTGGACATGAATTCTCCGGAGATGTTGTGGAGATCGGAGAAGGTGTCACAAAGGTAAAAGTCGGAGACAGAGTATCCGGTGCACCGTTAAAGCCTTGTATGAAATGTGATGACTGCCAGAATGGAAACTTTTCCCTCTGCAAGCATTATAGCTTTATCGGCTCCAGAGAACAGGGAAGCAATGCAGATTATGTGGTGATTCCGGAACAAAATGCAGTTGTCTATGATTCTTCGATCTCCTATGAGCAGGCCGCTATGTTCGAGCCTTCTACAGTTGCCCTTCACGGATTGTTACAGAACGAGTATCAGGGAGGGCAGTATGTTGCTGTGTTAGGCGGTGGAACGATCGGAATGTTCACCATGCAGTGGGCAAAGATTTTCGGCTCCAGAAAAGTTGTGGTATTTGACATCAGCGAGGAGCGTCTGGAACTGGCAAAACGTCTGGGTGCAGATGCAGTCATCAATACAACGAAAGAAAATTATATGCAGGAAGCAATGGCACTTACCGGGAAAAAGGGATATGGCTATGTGTTCGAGACGGCAGGACAGATCCCGACTATGCATATGGCATTTGAACTTGCGGGCAATAAAGCAAATGTCTGCTTTATCGGAACACCACATGCAGAGCTTACATTCACACCGACAATGTGGGAGAATATGAACCGGAAAGAGTTCCACCTGACCGGTTCCTGGATGTCTTACAGTGCACCGTTTCCGGGAAAAGAGTGGGAGCTGACCGCACATTATTTTGCAACAGGACAGTTAAAATTCGATCCGGGATTTATCTACAAAAAAGTCCCGATGAGTCAGGCACAGGAGGCATTTCAGATGTTCAAGACGCCAGGACTGGTCAAAGGAAAAGTGTTACTTGTAAACGAATCGTAAATGAGTGGGGAGATAGTTGTAAGATGATACTGACCGTGACATTAAACGCAGCAATCGATAAACGTTACGTTGTAGAAAATTTCCGTCTGGGAGAAGTAAACCGTGTGAAGGAGTGTGCATACACTCCGGGCGGAAAAGGACTCAATGTTTCAAAACCTGCAGCAATCGCAGGAGAAGAAGTAGTTGCCACAGGTTTTGTAGGAGGCCATGCGGGAAATTATATTGAGGAGGCGTTAAAGCCTTTCGGAATTCAAAGTGAGTTTTACCATCTGGAAGCAGAGAGCCGTTCCTGCATCAATATCTGGGATGAGACGAATCGTGTGCAGACAGAATTTCTGGAACCGGGGTTTACGGTAACAGAAGAGCAGTTTCAGGGATTTTTAAAGAAATTCCGCAATCTGGTAAAACAGGCAGATGTGATAGCAATGTCCGGAAGTGTGCCAAAAGGACTGGATGGAAGCGCGTATCAGCGTCTGGTGGAAATCTGCAGAGAGGAAAAACGGAATGTGATTCTGGATACAAGCGGCGCATTGCTTACCATGGGAATTGAAGCAAAACCGACAATGATCAAACCGAATCTGGATGAGATCCGGATGTTGACAGGCATGTCCTGTGACAGCCTGGAGGAAATGATCGAGGCAGCAAAGCAGATTCATGAAGGCGGAGTGGAGATCGTAGCAGTTTCGCTTGGCGCAGAGGGATCCTTTGTGGTGTGTGAAGAAGGGATTTATCAGGCGCAGGTTCCGAAAATCGATGCAGTCAATACCGTGGGATGCGGGGATTCCATGATTGCCGGATTTGCAGTCGGAATGAGTCAGAAGATTTCCGTGGAAGGAAGTTTAAGACTTGCAAGCGCGATTTCAGCGGCAGCTGCACTTCGAGAAGAAACCGGATTTTTTGTAAAAGAAGATATGGAACGCATTTTTAAAGAGGTAAAAATAACAAAGTTAAAATAAAGAAAGCGAGGGACAAAACATGGCAGAAATGATTCAGCCGGCAATGGTGCCGAAAGTAAAATTGTATACAGGAGAAGAAATCCCATGTGTGGGAATGGGGACATTTGGTTCTGACCGTTTTACACCGGAGCAGGTGTCAAATGCAGTGGCAGGAGCAATCCGCTGCGGATACCGTATGTTTGACTGTGCGGCATGTTATGGAAATGAAGATCAGATTGGAGAGGTATTCCATGCGGCCTTTGAAGAGGGTGTGGTAGAACGGAAAGATTTATTTATCATGACAAAAGTATGGAATGATATGCATGAGAGAGTAGAGGAATCCTGCAGAAAAAGCATTCAGGACCTGCAGTGTGACTACATTGATTTGTTCTTTATTCACTGGCCATTCCCGAACTACCATGCACCGGGATGTGATGTGGATTCCAGAAATCCGGATTCCAGACCATTCTCTGTGGAAGAATTTATGAATACATACAGACAGTGTGAAGAACTGGTGAGAAAAGGACTAATCCGCCACATTGGAATTTCCAATATGACCATTCCGAAAATGGAGGCAGTACTGCCGCTTATGGAAATTATGCCGTCTGCCTGTGAATCCGAGATGCATGTGTGCTTCCAGCAGAAGGAAATCTTTGATTATCTGACGGAACATAAGATTCAGCCGATCGGATTCATGCCGCTTGGTTCCCCACAGAGACCGGAGAGAGATAAGTGTCCGGAAGATGTAGCAGACCTGCAGACACCTGAGATGCAGGAAATTGCAAAGGCACATGGCTGTCATCCGGCGCTGATCGCTTTAAAATGGGCACATCAGAGAGGACAGATTCCGATTCCGTTCTCTGTTCATGAAGCAGAATATGTAAGTAACCTGAAAGCGATGATAGAAGATCCGCTGACCGAAGAAGAAATGCAGAAGATCGCAACACTGGAGAGAAACAACCGTCTTGTAAAAGGACAGGTATTCTTGTGGGAAGGCGCAAAAGACTGGCACGATCTCTGGGATGAAGAAGGAAAAATTGTAACGTTGTAAAGCTGTAAATAAGTAGAAAGGCATGCTGTATGGTATGTCTTTTTACTTATTTAAGGCAGATTGCTATTTTAAACAGAAAAAAATTCGGTTAAAATAGAAGTACATATGAAAAAGGAGATTAACTATGTACATTTTATATAATAGACTCATCACTGCATTGAATGAGAAAAAACCGGATTCTACAGAATTTTATATTGCCAAAATGATGATCTGGAATTTATGGGAGCTTCCAAGAATGTCGATCAGTGATGTGGCAAAGATGTGTGCTGTTTCAAAGTCAACGATTTCCAAGTTTGTCAGAGACATTGGTTTTGAAGATTATTTAGATTTTAAACTGGAAGCAGTACGGCAGGGGAAGAAGGAAATTTATAATAGCAATGGAAAATGTAATATCACAGATTATATTCGGGGGCATGGCATATGGGAATATGAAAAAATTTTGTCAGAAGATATTAGATCTGTATTGTTTGGAATAGAGGAAGATCAGTTAAAACGTCTGGCGGTGGATTTGCATGAATACAAACACCTGGCAGCGTTTGGAATCAGTTATTCAGAATCTGCGGCGATCAATTTGCAGCATAAAATGCATTATTACCATAAGTTTTTGTATACGACAATGAATGACAGACAGCAGGAAAACTATATCGAATCAGCGGATGAGGAGACATTGATCTTTATTTTTTCGAATTCAGGAAAATACATCACTGAATATCAGAATCGTGAAGGGCGGCCGCCAAAGTATAGTTTTGATAAGACGAAAGCCAAAATCGTGCTGGTTACATCGAATGAACAAATGTTGGTTGATAAAAGAGTAGATGAGTGTGTGTTGTTTCGATATGCAGACTGTGTCCAAAATCATCCAATCCTGTATCAGGTGTTCATAGAACGACTATTATACAGTTATGAAGAGTTATATGGTACTTCAGAAGGTATGAATACAAAATAAAAGAGGTTAAAAACAGAGGGTTTTAAAGTTTCCAAAATTCGAACTTTTAAAAATCTCTGTTTTTTTTATTATAATGATAGTAACAAATAGAGCTTTATTTGAGAAGAAAAAGGAGGAGTCTATGGGAAATATTTATTTCCGGAAAGAGGCGGAAGAATGGAACCAGGCGTTTCCAATTGGGAATGGATTTCTTGGAGCAATGGTGTTCGGAAATGTTGCAAAAGAGCGGATACAGGTGAATGAGGATTCCGTATGGTCAGGCGGATTTTCAAATCGGGTTAATCCTGATGCAGGAAGATATCTTGAAAAAATCAGAGAATGTTTATTTGAAGGAAACGTTCAGGAAGCAGAGAAACTGGCAGAACAAAGTATGTATGCTACAAGTCCTAATATGCGGGTGTACCAGCCGTTAGGAGATATCTGGATTCGTTTTATGGATCAGGAAGCAGAGCGAAAACTGGCTCGGGATGAAAGTGGACTGCCATATTTAAAGGAATCTGCAGCAGAAGTGGAAGCATATCAGAGAATATTGAATTTAGAACAGGCAGTTGGAAAGATTGAATACTGTGTGGGAAGAACAAAATGGAATCGTGAATTTTTTGCCTCAAATCCGGCAAAAGTGGCTATGTACAGTATTTGTGCAGAAAGTGGAGAGGACATTAACCTTGAGATATCTGCAACCAGAAAAGACAATCGATCAGGTCGCGGAGTATCCTTCTGTGATCGGATTCTGGCAGAGGAAAATCAGTACATCTGGCTGGAAGGATCATCCGGAGGAAGGGAAGGAATTGGATTTGCCATGGGAGTTCGAGTTTGTTCCTGTGGGGGAAGGCAATATCAGATGGGAAGCCGTATTATTGTAGAAAAGGCAAGAAAAGTTCTGATCTGTTTTACGGGAAGAACGACATTTCGATCTGCAGAACCGAAACAATGGTGCAGAGAGCATCTGGCTTCATTATCTCTGGACACGTATGCAGAGAGAAAAAGAGAGCATATTCAGGATTATCAAACATACTTTAATGCCAGTCGTCTCACTTTCAGACAGGAAATGAATCTGGATAATCTCACAACACCAGAAAGATTAAAAAGAATCCGGGAAGGACATCATGATATCGGGCTGGTGAATCTGTATTATGATTTTGCAAGATATCTATTGATCAGTTCCAGCAGAGAGGGTAGCCTTCCGGCAAATTTGCAGGGAATCTGGAATGAAGAATTTGAACCCATGTGGGGAAGCAAATATACTATAAACATCAATATTCAGATGAATTACTGGATGGCGGAAAAAACAGGATTGCAGGCATTACACCTTCCGCTTCTGGAGCATTTGAAGCGTATGCATCCAAGGGGAAAAGAGGTGGCGGCATCCATGTATCATGTAGAGGGATTTTGCTGTCATCACAATACTGACATATGGGGGGATTGTGCACCACAGGATTATCATACCAGCTCTACGATATGGCCGATGGGCGGAGCCTGGCTGTGTCTGCATATATATGAACATTATCAGTATACAAAAGATAAGGGATTTTTGGAGGAATATTTTCCGATTTTAAAAGACAGTGTACAGTTTTTTATGAATTATATGGTTCAGAATTCAGATGGAAAGTGGGTGACAGGACCATCTAGTTCTCCGGAAAATATTTACATCACGGCTAAGAATCAGTATGGATGTCTTTGTATGGGACCAACCATGGATATTGAAATTGTAAGAGAATTATTCAGTAATTATCTGAAAACGGTAGAGATTTTGGAAAAAGAGGAACCATTAACAGGGCTGGTAAAAGACCGGATAGAAAATCTGCCGAAATTAAAAGTTGGAAAATATGGTCAGATTCAGGAGTGGGATCAGGATTACGAAGAATTGGAAGTGGGACACCGTCATATTTCACAGTTGTTTGCTTTGTATCCTGCACAGCAGATCCGGAAAGACCAGACTCCGAAGCTGGCACAAGCAGCAGAAAAAACATTGGATCGACGTCTGGAAAATGGCGGAGGTCATACAGGATGGAGTAAAGCGTGGATTATCCTGTTTTTTGCAAGACTGTGGAAGAAGGAAAAAGCATATCAAAATCTTCAAGAATTATTGGCAGAGGCAACTTTAGACAATCTTTTGGATAACCATCCACCGTTTCAGATTGATGGAAATTTTGGAGGAGCCTGTGGGATATTGGAAATGATCGTACAGGACTACCAGGATGTTGTTTATCTTTTACCTGCTTTGCCGCAGGAGATGCCGGATGGAAATGTTAGTGGAATCCGAACAAAAAGTGGCTTTATTCTAAACATGGAGTGGAGCGGATGCCGTGTAAAAAGCGTAGAAGTAGAATCTGTTCATGGAACGCAGATTACAATTGTAAATGAAACATTAGAATCAAGAAAAATCAGATGTGAAAAAGGCGAAAAGAAAGTGATTGTATTCGAATGAAAAGAGAGGGATCGAGATGAAATATGAAAAAATGGTCAGAGAGATTGTAGAGGCAATCGGTGGGAAAGAAAATATTCTCAATGTATATCATTGTGCAACAAGGCTTCGGTTTCAGTTGAAGCAGGAGGACACAATTCAAGACGAAACAGTAAAAAACATAGAAGGTGTGCTTTCCGTCGTAAAAGGCGGGGGTCAGTATCAGATTGTGATTGGACGTCATGTGGGTGATGTATATCAGGAATTACTATCTGTGTATGATATGCAGAAAGAAGAAAGCGGATTAAAAGATGCAAAAGAATTTAAAGAGGAAATGAAAGATAAGAAAATCTCAAGCCGGTTTATCGATACGATTTCAGGAGTCTTTACTCCGATTTTAAATCTGTTGATCGCAACTGGAATTATTAAATGTTTCCTGGCACTTATGACTGCGACCGGTTTGATGGATGCAACGGCAGGAACCTATCAGATCCTTTCCATTGCAGGGGATTGCTTTTTCTACTTTATGCCCGTCTTTTTAGGATATACGGCAATGAAAAAATTCGGTGGGACTCCGTTTGTTGGAATGGCTATCGGTGCAGCTCTTGTGTACCCGTCTATTGCGGTCATTATGGGAGGTGAGCCACTGTATACCCTTTTTGCAGGAACGATTTTTGAGTCACCGGTATATGTTACATTTTTGGGGATTCCAGTGATTCTGATGAATTATGCAAGCTCTGTGATTCCGGTTGTATTAGTCTGCTTTTTTGCGGCAAAGCTGGAACGATTTTTGGATCGTTGTATTCCACAGTTGGTGAAGGCATTTGTCGTACCAATGCTTACAATTTTGGGCGGTGTTGTTCTGGGACTTCTGGTATTGGGACCGATTGCAACATTCGCAAGTAATTTGTTGGGAGCTCTGATGGGATTTCTCTTTGAAATTAACTCTACAATCTGTGGATTTCTTTATGGAGCATTGATTCAGGTATGTGTGATGTTTGGGGTGCACTGGGGATTTGTTGCACTGAACGTCAATAATATGGCAACTCTCGGATATGACGCGATTACGATCGCAGGACTTGCTTCTGCGTTTGCACAGGCAGGGGTGGTTCTGATGATCATGCTCAAAACAAAAAATAAAAAATTAAAAGGAGTATGTGGCCCTGCGATTATTTCGGCAATGTTTGGAATTACAGAGCCTGCAATTTATGGGGTAACTTTGCAGTTTAAGCGTCCGTTTATCCTTGCTTGTCTGGCTTCCGGTATTGGGGGTGCGATTATCGGATTTGGAGGAGTAAAACAGTACTCAGCAGGAACCAATGGAATTTTTGGATGGTTACAAGTCATCAACCCACAGACAGGATTTGATTCCACAGTAGTTGCAGCAATTATTGCATGTATAGCAAGTTTTGTATCAGCAGTAGTACTTATGAAAATATTTGATAAAAAACTGGGAATCGATCATATTTAGCGTTTCTTTCAGGCATGGAAAGAGTCGGTGCAGATATATCTGGCATCGACTTTTTCTATGTATAAAAGAAAATCTCCGCCGAAATTTCTACTTTCACAATACAGTGCTTTGTTGTATACTAGGCGTAGGAATTTCTGTGTTTTTGACAGGAGTCATAGGTGGGAGGATACAAAAGTGTATAAAGTGTTATTGGTCGATGATGAAATCCTCGTCCGTGAAGCAATCAGCGCGAAGATAGAATGGGGACATCTTGGGTTTGAACTGGTAGGTGATTGCGAAAATGGAAAAGCAGCGATTGAATTTTTAAAGGAAAATCCTGTGGATGTGGTGTTGACGGATATTTGTATGCCATATCTGGACGGAATGGGGCTTAGTAAATATATTTATGAAAATATGCCGCAGACAAGAATCATTATTTTCAGCGGTTACAGTGATTTTGAATATGCAAAGCAGGCAATTCAGTATAAAGTCGCAGAGTACTTGCTGAAGCCTGTGACGGCAAAGGAGCTGACAGAGGTACTGACCAGGATCAGGGAAAAACTGGACAGTGAGAGAACGGAGGAGGAGCGGATCGATGCGCTTCAAAAAGCATATCGGACCTATACAAAGAATGAGGCATTGATTATTTCCAAAACCTTGTCCAGGCTGCTGCAGGGAACGCAGGCGATTGAGACGAGTATGGAAGAATTAAAAGAATTCGGAATTGAACTGGGAGGTGCGTTTTACCGTGTTGTGACGACAGATATCGATGTGTATTCCAGTTTGTATGATACGAATGATGAACTGAAAAAAGAGAGTGCACTCATGTCTTTTGTGGTGGAAAATATCAGCAATGAGATCGTCAGTGATTACAATGCAGGAATTGCCTATCGGGATTCGGACAGCAGAGTCTGTATGCTGTTATGGAGCGATAACCCAAAAGAATTTTCGCAGGAGATTCAAGTGATCTGCAGAGAGATTCAAAAGACAGTGAAGGAGGCCATGCAGTTGAGCGTTTCTATCGGAATCGGATTCTGTGTGGAAAAGCTGGAAGAACTGCCGAAATCCTATGAGTCTGCAGTGGCGACCTTAAAATACCGGTATACAAAAGGAAGCGGACAGGTATATGACTGTGAATCTCCGATGAGCTGCGGAAATCTTCTGGAGCTGGAACAGGACTTTAAAGATATTGAGGAGGCAGCGAAGAACCAGCAGAGTGAAGAGCTTATGGATATTCTGGATCATGTGGAAAAATGGATCAGTCATGGATATGTGACAAGAAACCAGGCTGTATCATGGCTCCGGCAGATCATGATGATCATTTACGGCGTGGTGCGCAGAGCCAATGAAGATTTTCAGATGGATGAGCGTGATATCGGAGATGTGATGGAGTCCAGAAGCTTTACCAATGCCATGGAAAAGGTGAGAGCGTATGTTAAGCGTGCCATGGAAGCAATGGAGATGGCAGGGCAGTCCAGCGGAGAGCGCTGGGCAAGACTTGCACTTGAATATCTTAAGAAAAATTACGGCAATCCGTCTTTGAGCTTGAATGATGTATGCGAACATCTGAACATTAGCACAAGCCGTTTCAGCAGTGTATTCAAAGAAGCGACGGGAAAGACATTTACAGAAGCTTTAAATGGAATCAGGATGGATCGGGCAAAGCAGCTGTTACGTGAGACCAGCCTGAAAAATTATGAGATCGCAGAAAAAGTAGGATTTAGTGATCCGCACTATTTCAGCATTGCATTTAAAAAGAGCACGGGACTGACTCCAAAAGAGTATTCCAGGGAGAAGTAAGTGATGAAAAAGCGTGAGATGACGATATTTGGAAGATTTAAGAGTATACGGGACGCGATGATGCTCTCTTTTTCTGTGTTGGTGGTAGTTGCGGTTCTGATCTTTCTTCTGATTGCTATGAATTTCACAAAAAAAACAATATACGAGAATTCCAGAACTTCGACTTCTCAGCTGATCAGTCAGGTGAATTATGATATAGATTCCTATATAGACTATATGGAAAATATTTCCTGGGTGGCGGCAAGTGGAAGTGATCTGTCGCGTTATTTATTTAATCAGGAGCAGATGCCTGAGGAAAAGGAGGCTGCGAAAGAGCGGATCCTGACGCAGTTTACTACGATTCTGGAAAGCCGTTCTGATATTTACAATGTTGCGGCTGTTGCAGATAACGGAGAAGCTTTGATCAATTCAGGAGCGGATCGTCTCAATAAGTATGTGGATGTCCGGCAGCAGAGCTGGTATCAGGCGGCGATCCATTCACCGACCGGGATCGCGGTGTCATCTTCTCATGTGCAGAATGCGATCGCAGGCAGCTATCACTGGGTGATCACCTTAAGCCGTGCGATTGTGAATGAGCAGACAGGAGAACGCGAGGGGGTATTTTTTGTCGACTTAAATTACAGTGCGATCAGCAGTCTTTGCAGCAATACATCCATTGGAAGCAAGGGATATATTTTTATTCTGGATGAAAAAGGCAGTATGATCTACCATCCGCAGCAGCAGCTGATCTATGGTGGATTAAAAGAAGAACGGATCGAGGATATCCTGGCTTCAAAAGGGGATTTTCTGGAGACAGAGGAAGGTGAAGACAGTAAGCTTTATACGATGTCAAAATCTGAGAAGACGGGATGGACAGTGGTAGGGGCATCTTATGTGACGGAATTGATGAAAAACAATCGGCAGGCACAGATGTTGTATCTTCTGGCAGCAGCAGGGATTCTGATCGGTGTCATTCTGATTTCCAGCTTCATTTCCAGCGAGATCACCAAACCATTGAGACGCTTAAGAGATTCGATGAGTCTGGTGGAAAAGGGGGATTTTGAACAGGCCAGTGTGGAAATCACGGCAGAAAATGAGATTGGAAGTCTTAGCAAATCGTTCAATGCCATGACGCAAAAGATCCATGCATTGATGGAACAGAACATCTATGAGCAGAAGCAGAAACGAAAGAGCGAGATGAAAGCCCTGCAGGCGCAGATTAATCCACACTTTCTTTATAATACACTGGATTCTATCATCTGGATGTCAGAGGCAGGAGAAAATGATCAGGTCGTATTGATGACATCTGCTCTGGCAAAGCTGCTCAGACAGAGTATCAGCAACGACAGAGAGCAGATCACGGTGGCAGAAGAAATCGATTATGTGCGAAGCTATCTGACGATCCAGAAGATGCGTTATAAAGATAAGCTGGAGTATACGATTGACGTGGAAGAGCGGATCCTGGATGTTCGGATCATTAAGTTTGTACTTCAGCCATTGGTGGAAAACGCAATCTATCATGGTCTGAAATATAAAGAGACCAAAGGAAATCTGGATATTCGCGGTTACAGAAGAGGCAATCGTGTCTGTCTGGTCGTTGCAGATGACGGGGCCGGAATGGAAGAGTCGGAATTGGAACATATTCTGGAGAAAAAAGAGAAAAAGACCAAGTCAAATGGGGTAGGGGTATATAATGTGCAGAAACGGCTGCAGCTCTATTACGGGCCGGAATATGGGATTTCTTATATCAGCAGAAAAGGTGAGGGAACGGTTGCGACCGTGACGATCCCTCTGGATGGAGGAAAAAGCAATGAAGAGACGGGCAGGTAAAAGACTGATTGGGGTAATGACGGCCGGATTTGTGCTTTTGATCCTGATTCTGATCACGATCGGTGTACTTCAGGACAGCTCTCAAAATAAGCGGACTTATAAGATCATCATGGTTCCTAAGACCATTGATGAATCCAATGATTTCTGGACCGGGCTGATCGAAGGAGCAAAGCTGGGAGCAGAAGAATTTGGCTGTGAGATCGAGGTGGTCGGAAGTGATTCAGAGGATGATTATGAAGGGCAGAACCGGCTGATTGAAGAGAGTATCAAGAAGAATCCGGATGCGTTTCTGATTGCGCCATGCAGTTATACTCATACGACAGAAGCAGTGCAGGAGGCGATCAATGCCGGTATCAAAGTAATCCTGGTGGACTCTGTGATCGACAAAGAAATTGCCAACGGAGTGGTTGCGACCGACAATTTTAAAGCAGGGAAAGAACTGGGAACGTTTGCAAAAACAATTTTAAAACCGGATTCAAAGATCGGAGTTGTGGCGCACGTAAAAGGAAGCTCCACAGCGACAGAAAGAGAGGATGGGATCAGAGAAGGTCTGGGAGAGGATCAAAATCGGATTCAGGATATTGTCTACTGTAATTCTTCTTACGATCTTGCAAGCGATCTGACAGAAAAAATGTTAAAAGAACGGCCGGAGATTGATGTTGTGATTGGAACGAATGAATATTCAGCAGTCGGCGCTGCCCGCGGCGTCAAAAAAATGGGGATGGAAGATCAGGTGAAGGTTGTTGGATTTGACAACTCCGTGGAGCAGATCCAGCTTTTGGAAGCCGGAGTCTTTCAGGGGATCGTGATCCAGAAACCATTTAATATCGGATATCTGGGGGTGGAACAGGCAGTAAAAGCAATTGAAGGCTATCCGATGGAATATAATCTGGATTCCGGCTGTAAGCTGATCACCAAAGAGAATATGTATGAAGAGGAAAATCAAAGACTTTTATACTCGTTTTCCGGTCAACAGTAAGCGAAAAAGGTGAAAAGGTTACACTACCGTGTAAAATATTACCCGGTGGTGTAATTTTTTAACCTTTTTTAGGAAGATTTTCAATTTCAATCAGGAAAAAGAAAGACTATACTATATATAAATCTTAGTTCTGAAGTCACGGGTTCGAAAGTTGATCTCGATTCTGACACTACGAAAAGTATGAAATCTGGGGTTCATGTTTTCCAAGTATTGCAGCGGGCGCCTGAAGGAGTCGAAGCAGATACAGGGCGGTGGCGCAGAACAGCGAGATAGGAAATGATTCCGTATTTAAAACAGACGGAACAAAAGAAGTAGGAGGACGAAAAGTGGAAAAGATTAAACAAAATCCTTTTGTAAAAAAGGTAGGGTTTAACAGAATCGTGTTATGCTTTGTATTACTTCTGATGTATGCTTTCTTCTGCGCACTGACACAGGGAAGTTTCTTCGGAATTGAACGTATTCTGAGTACCCTCAATTATGCATATTTTCTGGGATTCTTATCATTGGGAGTTACCTTTGTAATCGCAACAGGAGGGATTGATTTCTCCATCGGACCGGTTATGTTCTGTTGTGCATTGATTTCAGGCTACTGCTTCACATCACATGGAATGCCGATGCCGGTAGCGCTGATCCTCAGCATTGTGATCGGACTGATCTTTGGTATCTTTAACGGGTATCTGGTAGCATACTGGTCAGTACCTTCATTCATTACTTCTATGGCAAGTATGAATATTTCAAAAGGTGTTGCATCTGTATTCACAAAGACACAGTCTGTCAGCTGGCCGCAGGAGATGCAGGATGGTGGTTGGTTTAGAAAAATCATCAGTATTGATGGAATTCCGGTAGGTCTGATCATTTTCCTTGCAGTGGCAATTGTCTGTGCGATCCTGTTAAATAAAACAAAACTTGGACGTTACATCTTATGTCTTGGAAGCAACAAAGAAGCAGTAAGACTTTCTGGTGTAAATGTAAAAAAATGGGAAATGTCTGCATATATTATCTGTGGAATCCTGGTTGGTATTTCAGCAATCTTCTACACAGCCGCTTACACAACTGTTCAGCCTGGATATGGTGATCAGTACAACAATGAGGCAATTGCAGGTTGTGTAATGGGTGGTACATCCATGGCAGGCGGACTTGCTTCTATCAGTGGTACAGTAATCGGTGTATTCATCATCGCATTGCTTCAGGAAGGTATTCTTGCTCTTGGCTTTACAAAAGATTATCAGCTTATCATCACAGGTCTTATCGTTATCGTCGCAGTATTCAGTGACGTTGTTGCAAGACGCAGAAAGAACTAATCGTGATACATAATAATTGAGAGAAGAAGTGAAATAGAAAGGCAAGGGTAATAAAATGGGTGAAGTTATATTAACGATGAAAGGAATCGACAAGTCTTTCCCTGGTGTTCATGCACTGGATCATGTAGATCTGGAAGTCAGAAAAGGTGAAGTCCTTGCTCTGATGGGAGAGAACGGTGCCGGAAAGTCAACCTTGATGAAGGTTCTCACAGGTATTTATAAAAAAGATTCCGGAACTATCACATATGAAGGAAAAGAAGTAGAGTTTGCAAATACAAGAGAGGCTCAGGATAACGGTATTGTTATCGTACACCAGGAGCTGAACATGCTTGGTCATCTTACAGTGGCACAGAACATCTTCATCGGAAGAGAGTTCAAAAAGGGAATTCGCATCGATGACAAGAAGATGAATGAAGAAGCAAAAAAACTGTTTGACAGAATGCATATCGACATTGATCCGAGAGAAACAATGAACAAACTGACAGTCGGTAAACAGCAGATGTGTGAGATCGCAAAAGCGATTTCTCATGACGCAAAGGTCATCATTTTTGACGAGCCTTCCGCAGCGCTGACAGAGACAGAGATTCAGGAGATGTTCAAGATCATCAATGATCTGAAAGCAAAAGGAATCGGTATCATTTACATTTCTCACCGTATGGATGAGATTAAGGTTATCACAGATCGTGTAACAGTTATGCGTGACGGTACATATGTAGGAACTCTGATCACAAAAGACTGTACAAAAGATGACATCATCAACATGATGGTTGGACGTGTCATCTACGAAGATCCGAAGACACAGAATATGGTGCCAAAAGATGCGCCGGTTGTCTTAAAGGTCGATCATCTGAACGCAGGAAAGATGGTAAAAGATGTAAGCTTCGAGCTGCATAAAGGTGAGATCCTCGGATTCTCCGGACTGATGGGTGCAGGACGTACTGAGACAGCACGTGCACTGTTCGGTGCAGATCCGATCGACAGCGGAGATATTTATATCAACGGCAAGAAAGTTGATATCAAGAGTCCGGAAGATGCAGTTAGAAATGGTATCGGATATCTTTCAGAAGACAGAAAGAGATACGGAATCGTTGTTCAGAAATCTGTTGCAGAGAACACTTCTATGGCAACAATGGAACACTTTATGAAGGGCATCTTCATTGATAAGAAAAAAGAAAAAGAAGTGTCTCAGCAGTATGTAGAGTCATTGGCAACAAAGACACCGAATGTAGATCAGCTTGTTGTGAATCTGTCAGGTGGTAACCAGCAGAAAGTCGTTATTGCAAAATGGCTGACAAGAAACTGTGACATCCTGATTTTTGATGAGCCGACCAGAGGTATCGACGTTGGAGCGAAGAACGAAATTTATAAATTGATGAATCAGCTGGCAGAACAGGGCAAAGCCATTATTATGATTTCCTCTGAAATGACTGAGATCTTACGTATGAGTGACAGAATCGTCGTAATGTGTGAAGGAAAGAAAACTGGTGAGCTGGATATTTCCGAGGCTACACAGGAAAATATCATGAACATGGCTACACGAGAGATAGAGTAGGAGGAAGTAAAAATGGCAAATAAGACAACAAAGACGGCTGGCACAAACAAGTCGTTCATTGACAGAATGGGAGGACAGAAATTCATCGTTTTCCTGATCGTAATCGCAATGTTCATCTTCTTTTGTGCAATGAGTCCGGGATTTAGAAAATATACAACATTTGTAAGTATTCTGGATTATTCTTACTACATTGCGTTGATGGCAATCGGAGTTGCATTTCCGCTGATGACAGGTGGTGTAGACCTTTCCATCGGTACAGGACTGATCTGTTATTCACTGGTAGGCGGATACCTGATCGTACATCAGGGATGGCCGACAGCAGCGGGTATGCTGGTAAGTATTTTAATGGGTGTTGCAATTGGTGTACTCAATGGTGTTCTGGTAGCGATCATGGATCTTCCGGCTTTCCTGGCAACCTTATGTACATCGATGATCGCCAGAGGTATTGGTACAATCGTAGTAGGCGGATTTGGTATTCCTTGGCCGGTAGCAGGATCACCGGAAGGATGGTTCAGAAATATCTTTAAGATTAAAACAGATGGTATGAACATTCCAATCGGATTTTTATGGATCATCTTACTTGTAATCCTTATGACATTCGTATTGAACCATACAAGAATCGGACGTTACACACTGGCAATCGGAAGTAACAAAGAGGCAACAAGACTCTCAGGAGTTAATGTTAAATTTTACCACATCATGGCATATGTGATCTGTGGATTCTTTGCAGGACTGGCAGCAATTTCCTACTCTGCAATCTTTGCAACAGTTCAGCCGGGTAGTGGAGCAGGATTTGAGCTGGAGGCGATCGGTGGAGCAATCATCGGTGGCGTATCCATGACAGGTGGTGTGGGAAGCATCACTGGTACACTTGCAGGTGTATTCGTAATCTGTCTGTTAAAGACAGGACTTCCTTTCATCGGACTGACAGCAAACTGGCAGCAGATCATCACAGGTTTTGTATTGATCGCAGCTGTATTGATTGATATCTTCAAGAGAAAGAAAGAAGCAGCTTAATTTGTGTCAGATTGAAAAGATAGATAGCAGACCGGCGTCGGGAATCTAGGGATTCCCCCGGCTGTTACTATAGAAAAGAGGAGGCTGCACCTCGGCTTGCAGTCAGAAAACATATCTTAGGAGGATAAGAACTATGAAAAAGAAAGTTTTAGCAGTGTTACTTGGCGGATGTATGGTAGCAGGATTGTTAGCAGGATGTGGCGGCGGAGGAGACGACGCTAAGACATCTGATGATGGAAGCAAGGATTCTGGAAAGAGCGGCGGATATAACTTCGAAGTTGTTGTAAAGAGCTTCCAGTCTACATACTGGCAGGCAGCGAAACAGGGTATCGATACAGCAGCAAAAGAGCTTGGTGTAAAATGTAACACAACAGGACCAAACGCTGAGTCTGATATCGCTGACCAGGTAAACATGCTGAACAATGCGATCAATAAAGCTCCGGACGGAATCGCACTGGCAGCTTGTGACCAGAGTTCTGTTCTGAAATCTCTGCAGAATGCGCTGGATAAGAAAATCCCTGTAGTTTGCTTCGATACAGGTGTAGCAGATGCTCCGGAAGGATCTGTATATGCAACAGTTGTTACTAACAACGAAGAAGCTGGTGGAATTGCAGCAGAAAAAATGTACGAAGCTCTGAAAGATCAGCTTGCAAACGCAAAAGATGCTGTAAGAATTGGTGAAGTAAACCAGGATGCTACATCCGGAAACATCACAGGACGTGGTATGGGATTCATCAATAAATTTAAAGAACTTGCTGAAGCTGACGGAAAGAAAGTTGCAGTAGTTGGAAATGAATACTATGTAAACCTTGTTGAGAACAATGCAAAAGAAGCTGATGCTGATATCATCATCGAAGTAGCTGTACCTGCACAGACAACAGTAGAACTGTCTGCTACAGAAGCTTCTAACATCATGAACAAAAAAGATACAATCGCTATGTTCGGTTCTAACCAGGTAACAGCAGAAGGTCTTCTGACAGCAAACCAGAACCTGGATGTACTTGGAGCAGGAGATGGAAAGATCCTTGGTGTAGGATTTGATGCTGGTTCAACACAGAAAGCAGCTGTAAAAGACGGAACATTACTTGGATCTGTAACACAGGCTCCAGTAGATCAGGGAAGAATCGCTATTGAGACTCTGAATGACATCTGCGAAGGAAAAGAAGTAAAAGACGTAGAGACAGCTTGCTACTGGTACGATGCAGAAACAATGGAAGATGCAGAAATCGCACCAAACCTTTACGACTAATCTTTTGCTGATCAAACAGTAAAAAGTGATATCTAAGGAGAAACCGGGGGTTTTCCCGGTTTCTTTTTATGAAAGACAAACACTCAGGAGGAACACACATATGCTCAATGGAATAGAAACTATTTTTGATAATACAACCCAAATGCTTCGGCATTTAAAGAAAAAATCATTTGAAAAAAATACACAGGATTTTATCGATTCCTACGGACATTATTTCCGGGAAATGACAGAATATGTGGACAGTATTTCCGATAAAAAGCGGGCAGCAGAAGAAATTGCAGATACACTGATAAATCGTGTAGAGAAGAAGTTTGCTTCGAAAAAAGGAAAAATTGATTCCAGAACACAGGTGGATCTGAATTTCTTTATGATCTATTATGTTTTTCCTACAATTTTGGGGACTGAGCACGAGTATGCGAAGCTGATCGCTGACAGCATCTGCAGTGCATGGGGAAAACGGTTTAAAGAGAGTCAGATTCAGTATACAGATTATGATACATTGTACGGATCATTCAGGGAAAAGATTTTTGGTATTTTTTAAAAAGAGTTTCGCCAGAGCAGCATGGTGAACATCGAGTTATTCTGAGGGTTTCAATTCAGGTATGTAAAATAAGAGTGTTTTCAGACGATTACGGGGATTCCCCGCAGGTAAGTGAGAGAGGCTTATTCTGCGGGGAACTTTTTGTAATATAAGAAAGTGGTATATTTTCATATTTTAAGATATTTTTTTGGAGTGGTTCCTTTGTATTTTTTGAATGTTTTGATGAAATAACTCAGATCATTGAATCCGGAGGCGTAGGCAATTTCTGTGATCGACAGATTCGTTGTGATCAACTGGTAACAGGCGCGTTCAATACGATAGTAATTGAGGTAATCAATCGGTGTCCGATGCGTCATCTCGTGAAAAAAGCGGCAGAAATATTTGGGCGACATATTTACACTTCCAGAAATTTCTTCCAATGTAAGAGGAAGATTATAGGAAGATTCCATAAATTCCAGTGCCTGCTTCAGCTGCAAAATCCTTTTGTGGCTTCGGTGTTCCTCATCCGGTGCGTTTTTGCAGAAACCTTCACTGAAGAGAGTGCCGAAAAACTGATACATGGCGCCGAAAACTACAAGCTGATACCCCTCTTTTTTGGAGGCTGCCGCATCAAAAAGTGTCCAGAGTGTGCGGTGGATCGTATTGCAGATTTTCGGATAGTGCGTCTGAACGGAAACCTCATGATCTGTGATCTGGCGAAGAAAACGACAGCAGGAATCCGTCTTGTTCATCAGCATATTCATATCGAACACCAGACATTCGTATACGCAATCATCGGGAATACCGGAATGGATCGAACCGGCTGGGATGAAAATACTGTCTCCTGCTTCTGCAAGAAATTCAATTTCATCAATGGTAACAGTCAGAGATCCACTTAGGATGCGGATCAGCTCAAATTCTACATGCCAGTGAAAGGACATGACATACTGCGGATGGGAAGCAGTGACGTGATAATATTCCAGGGGAAAGTCAGCAGTTCCTCTTCTTCTGTTTTCTCTGTAGTTGATATATTGCATAAGATACTCCTAGGTGAATATTGTTATATTTTTTACTATTATAGCACAAGTAAAAAGAAGCACACAATGCTAAAATAAAATCAGTAATGGTTAAGAACCTTTGAAAGGAGGCATATCAGTGAGCGATAAGAAAAAGCAAGTTCTGGCGTTTGATTTCGGAGGCGGAAGCGGACGTGCGATTCTGGGAACTCTGGAAAACGGGAAAATCCATATGGAAGAAGTTCATCGTTTTTCCAATGATCCGGTAATCGTAAACGGAACCATGTATTGGGACACACTGAGACATTTTTTTGAGATTAAACAAGGCATTGTAAAAGCAAAACAAAAAGGCGGCTTTGAGAGTATCGGAATTGACACATGGGGCGTTGATTTCGGACTTTTGGACGAGCATGGCGATCTGCTTGAGAGTGCCGTACATTATAGAGATGACAGAACTCTTGGAATGCAGGAAGAAGTTTTTAAAGTCATTCCAAAGGAGGAAGTCTACAATTTAACAGGAAATCAGTTTGAAAACTTTAATACTATTTTCCAGTTGTACTCTCTGGTTCAGAAGAGACCATGGATTCTGGAAAAAGCAGATACGCTGCTTTT
This sequence comes from Mediterraneibacter gnavus ATCC 29149, assembly GCF_008121495.1. Taxonomy (NCBI): domain Bacteria; kingdom Bacillati; phylum Bacillota; class Clostridia; order Lachnospirales; family Lachnospiraceae; genus Mediterraneibacter; species Mediterraneibacter gnavus. Next base: position 2,026,448 of record NZ_CP043051.1, read on the forward strand.
GACACCGGATTTATTTAATTATTTCCTGACCGGTGAAAAGAAAGCAGAGTATACCATGGCAACGACCACACAGCTGATGGATGCAAAGAACAAAGTCTGGTCTGACCGGATTTTAGAGGCACTTCAGATTCCGAAGAAGATTCTTCCGGAGATCGTTCCGAGCGGTACAGTTGTAGGTACACTTCAGCCATCAATCTGTGAAGAACTTGGTGTAGAGCCTGCGAAAGTCATTGCAATCACAGGACATGATACACAGAGTGCGGTTGTTTCTGTTCCGACGCAGGAGAAAGATTTCATCTTTATCAGCTGCGGAACATGGAGTCTTTTCGGTACAGAACTCGACGGACCAATCATCGGTGAGAAGTCACTGGAGTGCAACGTCAGCAACGAAGGCGGATATGGCAATACAACGACATTGTTGAAGAATATTATCGGACTGTGGCTTGCTCAGGAGAGCAGAAGACAGTGGATTCGTGAAGGGCAGGAATATTCATTCGGAGAGCTGGAGCAGATGGCACAGAAAGCAGAACCGTTCCAGAGCTTTATCGATCCGGATGCACCGGAGTTCGTTCCGGCAGGAAATGTACCGGAGCGTATTCGTGAGTTCTGCCGCAGAACCGGACAGAAAGTACCGGAGACGATTGGTGAGATCATGTGCTGTATCAACCAGAGTCTGGCTCTGAAATACAGATATGCACTGGAGCAGATTGAAAGCTGCACAGACAAACATTATTCCGTGATCAATATGATCGGAGGAGGAATCCAGAGCAAACTGCTTTGTCAGATGACAGCCGGAGCAAGCGGACGTAAAGTCATTGCAGGACCGGTAGAGGCAACAGCTCTTGGAAACATTGCTGTTCAGCTGATGTCACTTGGAGAGATTAAAGATGTGGCAGAGGCAAGACAGATTATTGCAAATTCAGAAACTACATATGAGTATCTCCCGCAGGATGCGGAAAAATGGGATGCTGCATATGAAAAATTTAAAACATTTATTCAATAATTTTCAAGGAGGAATGTCATTATGGCAGAATCAAGATTAATCGGAGGATATCCTGTAATTGGTATCAGACCAACAATTGACGGAAGAAGAGGAGCATTAAAAGTTCGTGAATCTCTGGAAGATCAGACAATGGGAATGGCAAAAGCTGCAAAAAAATTGTTTGAAGAGAATTTAAGATATTCCAATGGAGAACCAGTAAAAGTAGTAATCGCTGACACAACAATCGGACGTGTTGCAGAATCTGCAGCATGTGCTGAAAAATTCAAAAAAGAAGGCGTTGACATTACACTGACAGTGACACCATGCTGGTGCTACGGATCAGAGACAATGGATATGGATCCTATGACGATCAAAGGTGTATGGGGACTGAATGCAACAGAGAGACCGGGAGCTGTATATCTGGCATCCGTTCTGGCTACACATGCACAGAAAGGTCTTCCTGCATTTGGAATCTACGGACATGACGTTGTAGATGCAGATGATTCTGAAATCGGCGACGATATCAAAGAAAAACTGTTAAGATTCGGACGTGCGGCAGTTGCAGCAGCATCCATGAGAGGAAAATCTTACCTCCAGATCGGATCTATCTGTATGGGAATCGGCGGATCTATCATCGATTCTGATTTCATCGAGTCATACCTTGGTATGAGAGTTGAGTCTGTAGACGAGGTAGAGATCATCCGTCGTATGACAGAGGGAATCTACGATGAAGCAGAATTCCAGAAAGCTCTTGCATGGGCAAAAGAAAAATGTATCATCGGATTCGATAAGAACCCTGACGAACTGAAGATGAGCGAAGAAAAGAAAGCAGAGCAGTTCGAATTCGTTGTTAAGATGGCAGTTATCATCAAAGACTTGATGAATGGAAATAAAAACCTTCCGGAAGGATGCGAAGAAGAAGCAGTTGGACACAATGCGATCGCAGCCGGATTCCAGGGACAGAGACAGTGGACAGACTTCTATCCAAACGGAGACTTTGCAGAAGCAATCCTGAACAGTTCCTTCGACTGGAACGGAGCAAGAGAGCCATACGTTCTGGCAACAGAGAACGACGTATTGAATGGTCTTGGAATGCTGTTCATGAAACTTTTGACAAACAAAGCTCAGATTTTCGCTGATGTTCGTACATACTGGAGCGGAGACGCTGTGAAGAGAGTAACAGGATATGAGATCGAAGGAAAAGCAAAAGAAGCGGATGGTTTCATTCACCTGATCAACTCAGGAGCTGCATGTCTGGATGCAAACGGAGAATCCAAAGATGCAGACGGAAACAATGTAATGAAAGCCTGGTATGATGTAACAGAAGAAGATCAGGATGCAATGCTCAAAGCAACAACATGGAATGCAGCTGACAACGGATACTTCCGTGGAGGCGGATTCTCTTCTCGTTTCCTGACACAGGCTGAGATGCCGGCAACTATGATCCGTCTGAACCTTGTAAAAGGACTTGGACCGGTTCTTCAGATCGCAGAAGGATGGACTCTGAACCTTCCAGACGAAGTTTCTGACAAACTTTGGAAGAGAACAGATTACACATGGCCATGTACATGGTTTGCACCAAGATGTACAGGAAAAGGTGCATTCAAGACAGCTTACGATGTAATGAACAACTGGGGAGCTAACCACGGTGCAATTTCTTACGGACATGTCGGTGCTGATCTGATCACAATGGCATCTATGCTGAGAATCCCGGTTTGCATGCACAATGTACCGGAAGAAGATATCTTCAGACCAGCAGCTTGGAACGCATTTGGTATGGACAAAGAAGGTGCTGATTACAGAGCTTGTGCAGCATACGGTCCATTATACAAATAAGAACAGTCAAATAACAAGGAGTACCCTCGGGTGCTCCTTATATAAAATTACAGAATGTTTGTGGAGGAAATCAATATGTTAAAAGGAATTCCAAAAATCTTATCACCAGAATTATTAAAAGTTTTATGTGAAATGGGGCATAGTGATCGCATTGTTATTGCGGACGGAAACTTTCCATCAGAATCTATGGGAAAAGATGCGATTGTGATCCGTTGTGACGGACATGGTGTACCGGAGATCCTGGATGCGATCCTTCAGGTATTCCCACTGGATACGTACGTAGAAAATCCGGTAAACCTGATGCAGCTGATGCCGGATGATGTGGGCAAAGTAGAGACACCGATCTGGGATACATACAAAGAGATCGTGAAAAAACACGATGACCGCGGAGAAGCTGCAATCGGAAATATTGAAAGATTTGCATTCTATGATGAAGCAAAAACAGCATATGCGATCATTGCAACAGGAGAATCTGCAATTTACGCAAATGTAATGCTGCAGAAGGGTGTTGTAGTAGAGTAGAAATTATAATTGTACGGATTCGGGCAATATAGATTTCTAGATATGATGACTGGGGAAGGGTCTGTAAAAAGCGGAACACTTCCTCAGTTTTTTGTTTATGCATGTCTTTTTGTCAATGGACATAGACTATAAGAGAAAGTAAAATATACTGGTAAAACAAAAAAATCTATCTTTATAATAGGAAGATGTTTGAATGGATATGTATGAGGTGTGAAGGTTTATGAATCTGGAAGAAATCTGGAAATGGCTGAAAGGAAAACGGAATACATTTTTTGCGGAGGCGGCAACTGCCTTTGTTTTAATTGCTGTTCTGGGTGTTGCAGGAATTACGGCGGGAAGATCCGGTATTGCAAAGTCTTCAGAAGTGGAGTCTGTACGGGCAAAGGCAGAAGCGAACAAAGTGGAGGAGCAAGAGCAGGAGAACGCAGAAAAGAAGCAAGAAACGCAGACGGAGGAAGTGATTGCCGACGGGCAGTACCCAATCATGGGACAAAGCAGTGTGACTACAGAGCAGATGGTTTCTTATTTTCAATCCAGTGGAAAAGCATATCCGGCGGAAAGCCTGGCTAAGGGCGGGGCGGACAGTATCGAAACATTTTGCAGGATTTATGTAGAGGAAGCGCAGGCAGAGGGTGTGAGACCGGAGGTCGCATTTGTACAGACTATGAAAGAGACTGGATTTCTCCAGTATGGAGGGGATGCTTCGATCGAACAGTTTAATTTTGCGGGACTTGGGACAACAGGCGGTGGTGTGCCGGGCAATTCTTATCCCGATGTGCGGACCGGGGTGCGGGCGCAGATCCAGCATTTGAAGGCCTATGCGACAGCAGATCCTCTGGCACAGGAATGTGTGGATGACCGGTATGAATATGTGCAGAAAGGCTCGGCTCCGTATGTGCAGTGGCTTGGTCAGAAGGAAAACCCGCAAGGGGCGGGATGGGCGACCGCAGAAAATTACGGATATTCGATCGTGGAGATGATCTCTCATCTAAAAGGTAAAAATTCGTAAAAGCGGGCAGGATACAAAAACTGTGTAAATTCTATGAAATATCTTAAGATTTTTGAAATTCCTTGACAAATGGAATATCGAAAGATATGATTATCTGGTAGTTAATATACAGTTAACAATTAGTTAAAATAAAAGGTTATGAGGGAGAGGAGTACACAATTACTCTTGGCAGAGAGAATCGTCCGGGGCTGAAAGGCGATTTCAAGAAAGGACTGTGGAAGGTAGCTTCTGAACCGGATATCTGAACAGGAAGTAGGGTATCCCGGAGTTGTTCACGTTACAGGACTCAAGAAGATATATGCGTACGCATATAATGAAGGTGGTACCGCGGAACATTCGCCCTTTGCATTTCTGATGTGGAGGGTGTTTTTTTGTTATTGAGAGAATGACGAGCGGGAAGGAACAGAACAGGGACATTTTGAGGAGGAAATTATGAGTAAAGAACTGGCAAAGACCTATGATCCAAAAGCGATCGAGGAAAAATTGTATGAAAGATGGTGTGAGAACAAGTATTTTCATGCGGAGGTGGACAGAAGCAGAAAACCGTTCACAACGGTGATGCCTCCTCCGAATATTACAGGAAAGCTGCATATGGGACATGCGCTGGACAATACATTGCAGGATATTCTGATTCGCTATAAGAGAATGCAGGGATACAATGCACTCTGGATTCCGGGAACTGATCATGCGGCAATCTCCACAGAGGTGAAGGTTACCAATCAGCTGAAGGAAGAAGGAATTGATAAGAAAGAACTGGGAAGAGAAGGATTCCTTGAGAGAACCTGGCAGTGGAAAGAAGAGTATGCGGGAACGATTGAAAATCAGCTGAAGAAGCTGGGAATTTCCTGTGACTGGGACAGAGAGCGTTTTACAATGGATGAGGGGTGTTCCAAGGCAGTAGAAGAAGTATTTATTAAATTATACGAAAAAGGGTATATTTACAAAGGTTCCAGAATCATCAACTGGTGTCCGAAATGTAAGACCTCTCTTTCTGATGCAGAGGTAGAGCATGAGGAGCAGGCAGGCAACTTCTGGCACATCAAATATCCGATCGTAGGAACAGATCGTTTTCTGGAGATCGCAACAACACGTCCGGAGACAATGCTGGGAGATACAGCCATTGCCGTACACCCGGACGATGAGAGATACAAAGATATCGTAGGCAAGAATGTATTGCTTCCGCTGGTGAATAAAGAGATTCCGGTCGTGGCGGATTACTATGTAGATAAAGAGTTTGGAACCGGTGCAGTAAAGATCACACCGGCTCATGACCCGAATGACTTCGAGGTTGGAAAGCGTCACAATCTGGAAGAGATCAACATTATGAATGATGATGCGACCATCAACGAAAAAGGCGGAAAATATGCAGGAATGGATCGCTACGAAGCGAGAAAAGCCATTGTTGAAGATTTAAAAGAGCAGGGATATCTGGTAGAAATCGAGCCGCACTCTCATAATGTAGGAACTCACGACCGCTGCGGAACGACAGTAGAGCCGTTGATCAAACAGCAGTGGTTTGTAAAGATGGAAGAGCTGGCGAAACCTGCAATCGAGGCACTTAAGACGGGAGAACTGAAATTTGTGCCGGAGCGTTTTAACAAGATTTATTTACACTGGCTGGAGAATATCAAAGACTGGTGTATTTCCAGACAGATCTGGTGGGGACACAGAATCCCTGCATACTACTGTGATGAATGTGGAGATTTTGTTGTGGCAAGAGAGATGCCGGAAACATGTCCGCACTGTGGCTGCACACACTTTACACAGGATGAGGATACACTGGATACATGGTTCAGTTCTGCACTGTGGCCGTTCTCCACACTTGGATGGCCGGACAAGACAGAAGATCTGGATTATTTCTATCCGACGGATGTTCTTGTAACAGGATATGACATCATCTTCTTCTGGGTAATCCGTATGGTATTCTCAGGATATGAGCATACAGGTAAATCTCCGTTCCATACAGTACTGATCCACGGTCTGGTAAGAGATTCTCAGGGACGCAAGATGAGCAAGTCACTTGGCAATGGAATCGATCCGCTGGAGGTCATCGACCAGTATGGATGCGATGCACTGCGTCTGACTCTTGTGACAGGAAATGCACCGGGAAATGATATGCGTTTTTATCATGAGAGAGTAGAGTCAAGCCGTAACTTTGCAAACAAAGTATGGAATGCATCCAGATTTATCATGATGAACATGGAAGAAAATGTAGTTGCAGAACCGGATGCGTCTTTGTTAAACGAGGCAGATAAGTGGATCTTATCCAGAGTCAACAGACTGGCAAAAGATGTGACAGAGAACATGGATAAATTCGAACTTGGAATCGCAGTTCAGAAAGTATATGACTTTATCTGGGATGAATTCTGTGACTGGTATGTAGAGACTGCAAAATACAGAATCTACCACAAAGAGGAAGAAAAAGCGGCTGCAGACTGTGTACTCTGGGTATTGAAAACAGTATTGAAACAGGCGTTGAAATTACTTCATCCGTTTATGCCGTTTATCACAGAGGAGATTTACAGCGTACTGGTACCGGAAGAAGAATCGCTGATGATGTCCGAGTGGCCACAGTTTCATGCGGAGTGGGATTTTCCGGCAGAAGAAAATGTGATGGAACATGTAAAAGAGATCACACGTGGTATCCGCAATATGCGCGCAGAGATGAATGTTCCGAACAACCGCAAGACAAAAGTATATGTCGTGTGTGAGGATACTGAAATCTGTGACGGAATCAGCACACTGGAGAATTCCATCAAGCCGCTGATGATGGCAGAAAAGATTCTGGTACAGCAGACGAAAGAGAATATCGCAGATAATGCCGTTTCTGTTGTGGTACCGGATGCAGTCGTATATCTGCCATTGGAAGACCTGGTAGATTTTGAGCAGGAGATGGAACGCCTGCAAAAAGAAGAGGAGAAACTGAAAAAAGAAATCAAACGAGCAGAGGGCATGCTCTCCAATGAGCGTTTTATCAGCAAAGCACCGGAGGCAAAAGTGCAGGAAGAGCGTGAAAAGCTCGAAAAATATACACAGATGCTTCAGCAGGTACAGGAGAGAATGGCCGGACTGAAAAAATAAGTGAGGTTATCAATGAAACATATTCATATGAAGAAACCTGATATAAAAGGCTTTTTCCAGAAAATACGAAATTTAAAGATGCAGGATATCAAAGAGCATTTTAAGGAAAGAAAAGAGCGGCGCAGACAGATTCTGGAAAAGCGTCGCAATGGAAAATTCGCACGTAAAATGCAGCCGGTGTACAGGATGATGAATCGACTTTCATTAGTACTTCATTACCTGTTGGCATGTGTCTTAAACTTCATCATCGAGATCATATCCAGGCATTCCCTGTTTGAGGCATGGGACTATCTGGTAGGGACACCGAAGGTGTTTTTCTTCAACGCCTTTTTGATCTTTGCCACATTTTCTATTGTATATCTGGTCAGGAGACGTGTGTTTGCACGGATCCTGCTCAGTGTTTTCTGGCTGGCGCTTGGAGTTTGCAATGGATATATGCTGCTTAAAAGGGTTACGCCGTTCAATGCACAGGATCTGAAAGCATGGTCAGAAGGTCTGGCAGTGTCGAAGAATTATTTTTCGGCAATGGAGTTTGTTCTCCTTGGCGTAGGTATCGTGGCCGTGATCCTGTGGGTGATCTCCATGTGGAGAAGAGGCGGTCAGTACACAGGAAAGATGCATCGTGTGTGGGCTCTTTTCGGAGTTGTGATTTCTATCGGAGCCTATATCGGACTGACAAATATTGCGATTGACAAAAGGGTTGTTTCCAATTACTTTGGCAATATTGCATTTGCATATGAAGATTACGGATTCCCGTACTGTTTTGCTGCCAGTGTCTTTAATACAGGAATTTCAGAGCCTTCTGGATACAGTAAAGAGACAATGGATGAGATCACAGATGGCGGAGAGTTTTCCAAGAGCAGTACCGGATTAGAAGAAGGAGAGATGCCGAATATCATGTTCGTACAGCTGGAATCCTTTTTTGATCCGACAGAAGTGGAGTGGCTGCAGTTTTCCGAGGATCCGATTCCGAATCTGCGGAAGATGTTTCAAAATTATTCAAGCGGATATTTTAAGGCACCGTCGGTAGGAGCAGGTACGGCAAATACGGAATTTGAAGTGCTGACCGGAATGAGTATGCGTTTTTTCGGACCGGGAGAGTATCCGTATAAGACGTATGCCAAGACAAAATATGTGGAGAGTGCAGCATCTGCACTGAGTGCACTTGGATATGGTACAGAGGCACTGCACAATAACGGTGGAAATTTCTACAGCCGTGCACAGGTATATAACCATATGGGATTTGACCATTATACCAGCAAAGAGTTTATGAATATTTTGCAGACTACGCCAAATGGATGGGCAACGGATGACGTACTTTTAAAATACCTTGACCAGTCTATGAATACCACAGAAGGGCAGGATTTTGTCTTTACAGTCAGTGTTCAGGGACACGGAGAGTATCCGACGGAGAAAGTGATTGAAAATCCGAAGATCGTAGTAACCGGACCGGAGGATGAGGGCAAGAAAAACGCATGGGAATACTATGTCAATATGGTGCATGAGATGGATGAATTTGCAGGAAATCTGGTGCGTCAGATTGAAGAGCGCGGAGAACCGACCGTACTTGTATTCTACGGAGACCATCTTCCGACGATGGGACTGGAGGCAAAGGATTTAAAGAGCAAATATTTGTATAATACAAATTATGTGATCTGGGATAATATCGGATTAAAACAGGAAGATAAGAATCTGGCAGCATATCAGATCATGGCAGAAGTGTTTGACCGTCTGGATATTCATTCCGGAACTGTATTCAACTATCACCAGCAGAGACGTCAGACGAAAAATTATCAGGCAGATCTGGAACTGCTTCAGTACGATCTTCTTTACGGAAAGCAATACGCCTATGATAAATATGGCTCTCCGATCAAAGAAGGACATATGGTGATGGGAGTCAGTGATGTGACACTGGATAGTGTGATCGAGCAGTTGGATGGAAGTTACAGTCTGTATGGAGAGAACTTTACGAAACAGAGTAAGGTCTATGTCAACGGAGAGAAACAAACCAGCACCTTTTTGAACAATACCCGTCTGGATTTAAAAGATGTGGAGCTAAAAGACGGTGATGTGATCCAGGTCAATCAGGTTGGTTCCAGTGAGACTATTTTCAGGGAATCGGCACAATACGAATATAAGGATGAAAAACTCACCAAACTTCCGGATGCGGAGGATAAGGTGGAAACAGGACGAAATGCATTTGTCAATCAGGACAAAGATGTAAAGAAGGAAAGTAAAGATGAGTAGAGTGACTTATCAGGAAGCAGAAACGTATATTTCGGAATTGCCGAAATTTACGAAGAAAAATACACTGGAGCACACGCAGAAGTTTCTTTCTTTTCTCGGCAATCCACAGAATGGAAAAAAGGTCATCCATGTAGCAGGCACGAACGGAAAAGGTTCGGTCTGCGTGTATCTGGATGCGATGCTTCGGGCCCAGAGAAAGCACACAGGGCTTTTCACATCTCCGCATCTGATCCGGATGAATGAACGCATCCGGATGGATGGAGAACCGGTTTCAGACGAGACATTTACCCGTCTGTTTTTACGGACACAACAGAGCGTAAGGAGAATGGAGGCCGAAGGCCTTCCTCATCCGAGCTTTTTTGAATTTCTGTTCGGGATGGCGATGGCAGGCTTTGAGGAAGCAGGCGTGGAATATGTAATACTGGAAACAGGACTGGGCGGACGGCTGGATGCGACAAATTCTATCAGCGGTCCGCTTACCTGTATCCTCACATCGATCGGACTGGATCATACCGAGATTCTGGGAAATACGCTGGAAGAGATTGCGGCAGAAAAGGCAGGAATCTTAAAGCCGCATGTTCCTGTCATATTTGCAGATACACAGCAGGAGAGCAGTCGGGTTATTGAAGAGCGGGCAGGAGAGCTTGGCTGTCCTTGTAAAAAAATAGGGAAAAGTGCGTACGAAATTCTGAAAATTCAGGACGGAACTCTTGCATTTTCTCCGTCAAATGCGTATTATGGAGATACTACATGGAAATTGCAGAACACTGCCATGTATCAGCCGGAAAATGCCATGCTTGCCATGGAGGCCATGCGTATGATCTTCGGAGAGCAGGGAGATGTCTCTGGATGGAGAGAGGCACTTTCGCAAGTGAAGTGGGAAGGCAGAATGGAAGAGATTCTGCCGGATTTTTATGTAGACGGCGCTCACAATGTGAGTGCGGTAAGGATGTTTGTGCAGAGTATCCAAAGAGACAGACGAGAAAAGGTCGTGTTATTTTCTGCTGTCAGAGAGAAAAATTACGAAGAGATGATCCGGATTCTCTGTCAGGAGAAGAGCGTCAGCGAATATGTGATCACTCTGATCGAAGATAAGCGGGCTGCACAGACAGAAGAACTAAAGCAGATATTTCAGAAATATACAGATAAACCTGTTGTGGTAAAAGAAGAACTGCACCAGGCACTTACATATCTATTCTCCCGAAAGGCAGGAAAGGCGGTGTATTGCCTCGGATCTCTTTATCTGACAGGAATGATAAAAGCGATAACAGAGGAGGCAGGGTGATGCTGGACTATGAAAAAGAACTCAAAAATTTCAAACCGAGTCTGGAGGTAGAAGAAATCGAAGACGCGGTTTATCAGGAAGATCTATCAGATATGACAGATCTTTTGAAACAGGTCATGGACCAGAAGACAAAGTAAAGGATTATGGTGAAATAGATGAACTATACGGAGAAAATCCTGCACCAGTCAAACTACTGGTACAATGATGGGCTGAGGAAGGCGCAGATCAGGGATATGTCCGGTGCGATTACCTCTCTTCGGAAAAGTCTGCAGTACAACAGGGCGAATATTGATGCCAGAAATCTTTTGGGTCTCGTGTATTATGGCAGGGGAGAAGTAGCAGAGGGGCTTGTGGAGTGGATCATCAGTAAGAATTTAAAGCCTAAGGACAACCTGGCGGATCGTTTTATTGATGAAGTCCAGAAATCAGCAAAAAAACTGGAGCAGATCAATCAGGCAGTCAAGAAGTATAACCAGTGTCTGATTTATTGTGAACAGCAGGGAGAAGATCTGGCGATCATCCAGCTGAAAAAAGTGATCGCAGCACACCCGACATTTTTGAAAGCGTATCAGCTTCTTGCACTTTTGTATCTTCATACTGCACAGTATACAAAGGCGCGGCAGATTTTAAAAACGGCAAGAAAACTGGATACGACGAATGACATTACGCTGCGCTATATGCATGAATTGTCGCTGATCGGCGGGCAGAAGACAACGAAAAAATCCAGAGAAGAGAGTGTGGAGTACAAGCTGGGCAATGAGACGATCATTCAGCCGGCACACGGAAAAAGAGTCAGACAGATTTCAGGGAAAGTAACGGCAGGCAATATTTTTGCCGGGGTACTGATCGGAGCCGCAATCGTCTGGTTTCTGATCGTTCCTTCTGTAGATGAAGCGAAGGTGGCAAAGCAGAATAAGCAGGTTGTAGAATACAGCAACAGGATCAATGCACTGGAAGCACAGGTCAGTGCACAGACAAAGACATTGGATGAGTACCGGGCACAGGATTCGGACAAAGAAGCGCAGGCGCAGAGCGCGGCCAGCACATCGGAGAGTTATGAGAATCTGATGACGGTATCCAGCCAGTATGAGAGCGGAGAGTATTCAGATGCGACGCTGGCAGATACGCTTCTGAACGTGAACCGGGATGCACTGGGACAGAGCGGACAGGCACTCTATGATGAGCTCTCAACAGAGATTTTTCCGGGAGCCTGTGAGACAAAATATCAGAATGGAATGGCAGCACTCAATGTTGCAAATTATGAGACGGCGATTGATGCACTGGGAAAAGTAGTGCGGATGGATGAGCAGTATGACAGTGGAGCTGCCCTGTTAAATCTCGGGATCGCTTATATGAGAAGCGGTGACAATGAGAATGCAAAGACTTATTTTAATCGTGTGGCGGAGCTGTTCCCGGGAACAGAAAATGAGGCGACAGCCAAAAGTAATTTGAACTCAATGGGTGATACCACTGCAGACGATACCAAAACGGCAGATGATACGCAGGAATAAGATGGTTGAAAAAGCTACGAAAGAGAAGGATATGCAAAAAAGCATATCCTTTTTAGGTGCGCTTTTACGTGCATGTTCGAACGGGCGAAAGGGGATTTGAGACAATGAGTATGGAATATCAGGTACAGGAAAATTGTCTGACGATTTTTCTTCCAAAAGAGGTGGATCATCACAATGCAGAGGAAGTGAAAAAGAGTGCAGATGCGATCATAGAAAAAGAGCATATCAAATATGTCATTTTTGACTTTGAACAGACAGATTTTATGGATAGTTCGGGAATCGGCGTGATCATGGGGAGATACCGAATGATCTGTCTGATCGGAGGAGAGGTGTGGGCAGTCCATGCCAATGCCAGGATAAGAAAGATCCTGACCATGTCGGGAGTCACGAAAATCATGCAAATATATGAGGAGGAACAGGTATGAAGGATACCAATGAAATGGAAATTTTATTTGACAGCCGTTCAGAAAATGAAGGATTTGCAAGAGTAGCAGTAGCAGCGTTTATGACACAGTTAAATCCGACGGTGGAAGAAGTTTCAGATGTCAAAACAGCAGTGTCAGAAGCTGTGACAAATGCGATCATTCACGGATATGATAATCAGATTTGTAAGGTCTCTATCCGATGCAGTGTCAGAGGAAAAGAACTGATGGTAGAAGTCAGAGATACAGGAAAGGGAATTGAAAATATCAAACAGGCAATGACTCCGATGTATACAAGCAAACCGGAGCTGGAACGTTCCGGGATGGGATTTTCTTTTATGGAAGCGTTTATGGATAACGTACATGTAATCTCAGAACCCGGAGAAGGAACCAGAGTTATCATGAAAAAGAGCATTGGGAAAGAAAGGGAGACATGGATCACACAATCGCTTTGATCGAAAAATCACACAATGGAGATAAAGAAGCGAGAGAACAACTGGTGGAAGAAAATATCGGGCTGATCTGGTGTGTTGTAAAACGGTTTTATGGACGGGGAATCGAGGCAGAAGATCTTTTTCAGATAGGGAGTATCGGGCTTATCAAGGCAATCGACAAATTTGATCTGTCCTATGACGTGAAATTTTCAACCTATGCCGTTCCTATGATATCAGGAGAAATCAAGCGCTTTTTAAGAGATGACGGAATGATCAAAGTCAGCCGTTCACTCAAGGAACTCTCTTATCGGATCTTTCAGACGAGAGAGAAGATGACAGACGGACTGGGAAGAGAGCCGACGCTGGAAGAACTGTCACAGGAGATGGGAGTAGAAAAAGAAGAACTGGTGCAGGCAATGGAAGCCTCAGGAGAGGTTGAATCTCTGTATCGTCCGATCCATCAAAAAGAAGGAAGTGAGATTTCGCTTCTGGACAAGTTGGAAGAAAAAGAACACCGGGAAGAGAAAATTCTGGATCGAATGCTGCTTGGGCAGCTGTTGGAAAAATTAGACGGACAGGAAAGAACCTTGATCTATCTGCGGTATTTTGCGGAAAAAACACAGTCGGCAGTGGGAAAAGAAATGGGAATTTCCCAGGTTCAGGTGTCCAGAATGGAAAAGAAAATCATTCAAAATTTAAGAGAGATGACGCACTGAGAAATCGCATTGTAAAGGGTATATTTTTTCATGGATGTCAGATACTAAGGTCAGAATAAAAGTAGGAGGATGATCAAAGTGGAAAATGGAAAACGAAAAATAATGTGGTGTCTGACAATCCTGGTAGTGGCAGCAGTAGCGATCGGAGTAATTTACTATGTGAAGACAAATATGTCGCCGGCACAGCAGACAAAAGGCTACCTGATCCGGAAGGTGGAGGAGATATCCCATGGCTGTTAATCAGGATACGCTGTATGTAAAAGGAGACAGAAATGTAGAAGTGACAAAGCGGGAAGTGACACTTGGAGATCTGGTTTCTATGGAATGCAGTAACCGCGTTATCCTGCCGCATTTGAAGACAATGAAGGTCTTGAAAATTCCGGAAAATGGAGAAAAGCGGTATGTGATCTCCATTTTAAAGATTATTGCGTGTATCCATGAGAAATATCCGGGACTGGAAGTGCAGAATCTGGGAGAAACGGATTTGATCGTCACATATGAAATGCAGAAAACACCGTCGAAATGGGTGCATGTGGCAAAAACGATCCTGGTAGTACTGATCACATTTTTTGGAGCGGCGTTTTCCATGATGGCATTTAACAATGATGTGGATGTGGATAAGCTGTTTGGATATATCTATTACTGGATGACAGGAAAACAAAGCAGCGGCTTTACAATACTGGAGGTCTCCTATTCTGTAGGAATTACGATCGGGATTCTGGTATTCTTCAATCATTTTGGAAAGAGGCGGTTTTCTGTGGATCCGACGCCGATGGAGGTGCAGATGCGTCTGTATGAAAATGACATCCAGACAACATTGATCGAGGATGCTGCACGAAAGGAGGAAGAACTGGATGTGGACAGAGCAAATCGTCCTGGGGCTCATAGGACTTAGCTCCGGAGTTGCAGTGGCAGGCGGATTATTTGCATTTATCGTAGAACTTGGAGTAGTGGCAGACCTGGCTGACCGGACACATACGGCAGAAAGTCTTTTGCTGTATGAGGATTCTATCGCCCTTGGCGGGATTTTAGGAAATGCCGTGTTTTGTTTTCAGATCATGATTCCTTGTGCAGGCTTTATTCTTCCCTTTTTCGGTGTGCTGTCCGGCATATTTGTAGGATGCTGGGCAATGGCATTGGCAGAAATCCTGAATGTATTTCCGATTTTTATCAGGAGAGTCAAGCTGGTACGCTATATCAAGTGGTTTATCATCGGGATTGCACTTGGAAAAGGCTTTGGAGCATGTATTGGATTTTTGCAATGATAGAAGTTAATAAAATTAATAAAAAATTAACAATAAATTAGTTGAAAATATACAAATCCTATAGTAACATGGAGAAAAATACGGATTTGAAAGGAGTTTACTAATTTATGAAAGGTTATGCAATGCTGAAAATTGGGGAATCAGGATGGATTGAAAAAGAGAGACCTGTATGTGGTCCGTTGGATGCGATCTGCCGCCCGCTTGCAGTCGCAATCTGTACTTCGGATGTACACACTCTCTGGGAAGGCGCGATTGGGGAGCGTCACAATATGATCCTGGGACATGAGTGCTGTGCAGAGGTTGTAGAAGTCGGAGAGTTGGTAAAGGATTTTAAACCGGGAGATCGTGTACTTGTTCCGGCGATCACACCGGATTGGAATTCGCTGGAGGCACAGGCAGGATATTCGATGCATTCCGGCGGAATGCTGGCAGGATGGAAGTTCTCGAACTTTAAAGACGGTGTGTTCTCTGAATTCTTCCATGTAAATGATGCGGATGGCAATCTGGCACTGCTTCCATCGAATATTTCCACAGTGGATGCATGTATGCTCTCTGATATGGTCCCCACAGGATTTCACGGAGTTGAGCTTGCCGATGTACAGTTTGGAGATACCGTTCTTGTGATCGGGATCGGCCCGGTAGGATTGATGTCAGTAGCCGGAACAGCACTCAGAGGTGCTTCCAGAATTATTGCAGTCGGAACCCGCAAAAACTGCGTGGAAGCAGCAAAGTTGTACGGGGCAACTGATTTTGTAAGCTATAAGAATGGAACGATCGAAGAGCAGGTGCTTGCCATGACAGATGGAAAAGGAGTAGACAAAGTTGTGATCGCAGGCGGCGGATGTGAGACCTTTGAATCAGCGGTAAGATGTCTGAAACCGGGCGGAAAGATCGGAAATGTCAACTATCTCGGAAGCGGTACTTATGTGACTGTTCCACGTGTGGAATGGGGCGTTGGTATGGGTCACAAGCAGATCAACGGAGGTCTGATGCCTGGCGGACGTCTGCGCATGGAAAAACTGGGCGCTCTGGTAGCAGCTGGCAAACTGGATGTACACCCTCTGGCTTCGCATGTATTTGAAGGATGGGATCATCTGGAAGAGGCACTGTTTATGATGCGTGATAAACCGGCGGATCTGATCAAACCGGTTGTAAAGATTTCAGACTAATAAGGATGGCATGAGAGATGAAGATTTTAGTGGTATCCGGATTTTTAGGAGCAGGAAAGACGACATTTATCCGGACACTTGCAGAACGTACCAAAAAAGATTTTGCAGTGATGGAAAATGAATACGGGGCGGTCAATGTGGACGGAGATCTTCTGGAACAGACGAATGACTTAAATATCTGGGAGCTGACAGAGGGATGTATCTGCTGTTCCATGCAGAACGACTTTGCCACGTCTATCCTGACCATTGCAAATACAGTGGATCCGGAATATCTGATCGTAGAACCGACCGGTGTGGGGATGCTCAGTAAGATCATAGAGAATATCCAGAAGATTGAATATGAGAGGATCACTCTGCTTGAGCCGCTCACGATTCTGGACGGTACGATGTATGATCGTTGTATGTTTGAATTTTCAGAGATCTGCGAGGATCAGATACAGTCTGCAGGCAGGATTCTGGTTTCCAAGATGGAATATGCTGCAGAGAATGAACGGTGCAGTTTGAAACAGAAGCTGATAGCGCTCAATCCGGAAGCTGAGATCTGTGTTTCTCATTATACAGAACAGGGAGATGACTGGTGGGCTTCACTGCTGACATCGTATCTTGACAAAGAGATTCCAATGAAGGAAGAGCGGGAGTTAGATCTGGAAAATCTTGGACTGACGGAAGCCAGCCTGCAATCGGAGCAGGAGCTGATCCTGTTTTTGCAGGGAGTAGTTTCCGGTGTGTTTGGAGATATCTGCAGAGCAAAAGGGTATCTTCCGGCGGGAAATGGATGGCTTCGCTTTGATGTGACAGATCGTACATACAGCGTTACCGGTATTGATACGATGCCGGAAGCAAAAGCTATTTTTATTGGAAGACAATTAAAAAGAAACTGGCTTCGTGAAGTGCTGCAAAAAGAATTATATGTAGAAGTATCAAAACGGGCGATCCGTCCGATGCGGAAACGAAGCGAGGTATAAAAGGGGAGGTGAGATTCCGGATAAGGAGTCTCACCTCTTCTTTTAAAACTGCATCCAGATCCAGTATAAAAGTCCCAGAAGAGAACTGGTGCAGATTCCATAGAGAATGACAGGTCCGGATATGGTAAAGATCTTGCAGCCAATCCCGAATACCTGCCCTTCTTTTTTATACTCGATCGCCGGAGCTGCCACCGAGTTGGCAAAGCCGGTGATGGGAACCAATGCACCAGCTCCTCCCCATTTTGCGATCTTTGGATAGAGTCCAACTCCGGTGAGGATGATACTCAGTAAGATCAGTGAAAGAGAAGTCCAGTTGCTGCAGTGGTCTTTGCTCAGTCCGATCATTTCACAATAATTATAAATACCTTGTCCGATCACACAGATAATTCCTCCCGTGATAAAGGATTTTGCCATATTCAGATAAACATTGTGCACCGGTGTTTTCTTTTTTACATAGTCTTCATACTGCTGCTGTCGTTTTTCTTTTTCTGTCTGCTTCAAAACTATCGCCTCCTTTTTCTTATTTCATAGTATCCGAAAAAAACGGAAAAATATTCTGTCACCGGAAAGATTTTCAATCGGATGTATATTTCATCTGGTGAGATGCATACTAACAGCAGAAAGAATTTGCAAAAACAGGAAGAAAAGAGGAGAGAAGATGAATCAGATCAGAGGCAGTCAGAGCATCAGTTTCGGGGAAGCTCCCTATTTGATCAGCAGTGCTTGTGTAGCGGGAAGCAAAGAGGCGGAAGGTCCCCTTGGAAAGCTATTTGATATGGTGAACCAGGATGATCTTTTTGGAGCAAAAACATGGGAGGAGGCAGAGAGTACCATGCAGAAAGAAGCATGTGTACTGGCACTTGGAAAAGCACATATGGATGCAAAGCATGTGCGCTATCTGTATGGCGGAGACCTTCTGCGTCAGGGAATCGCCACTTCCATGGGAGTGGAAGAATTACAGATTCCCATGTTCGGATTGTACGGAGCCTGTTCCACATCCGGAGAAGCACTTGCTCTTTCTGCTATGAGCGTGGCAGCTGGGTATGGGGAATATATGCTGGCAGTGACTTCCAGCCACTTTGGAAGCGCGGAAAAGGAATTTCGGTTTCCGTTGGGGTATGCATCCCAGCGTCCGTTATCTGCCAGCTGGACGGTGACGGGAAGTGGAGCATTTCTGGTAGGCAGACAGAAAAGCCATGTGAGGATCACAGGCGTGACGGTTGGGAAGATTGTGGACTATGGACTGAAGGATTCCCAGAATATGGGAGCGTGTATGGCACCGGCAGCAGCAGATACCATTTTAACAAATCTGAAGGACTTCGGAAGAAGCCCGACCAGCTATGACCGGATCATTACAGGAGATCTCGGGTATATCGGACAGAGTATTTTACTGGATTTTATGAGTAAGAACGGGCATCAGATGCGGGACAGACACCTGGACTGCGGAATGAAGATCTTTGATCAGGAGAAACAGGATACGCATGCGGGAGGAAGTGGCTGCGGCTGTGCGGCAGTGACGCTTTCCGCTTACATTCTTCCAAAGATCCAGAAAGGCGAGTGGAAACGGGTACTCTTTGTGCCGACGGGTGCTCTGATGTCTACGGTCAGTTACAACGAAGGGGCAAGCGTTCCGGGAATTGCACATGGGATCGTGCTGGAACATTGCTGAGAAAAGGAGGAGATTAAGATGGAATATGTACATGCATTCTGGGTGGGAGGTCTGATCTGTGCGGCGGTACAGATTTTGATGGACCGGACCAAGTTGATGCCGGGAAGAATCATGGTGCTGCTTGTATGCGGCGGCGCAGTGCTTGGATTTTTGAATATTTACGGACCATTTCAGAAATTTGCAGGAGCAGGAGCGAGCGTACCGCTCCTTGGATTCGGAAACGTACTGTGGAACGGTGTCAAAGAAGCCGTTGAGAAAAATGGGTTTCTGGGAATCTTTATGGGTGGTTTTAAAGCCAGTGCTGTGGGAATTTCAGCAGCATTAATTTTCGGTTATCTGGCATCTCATATCTTTGAACCGAAGATGAAAAAATAGACACTGTGTCTTTATGTTAAGGAAATGTAAAGATTTTGTTGTTTTTTGTCGAGTATAATGTTATCGTAATAGTGCGGAAAATTTTATAAAGGGTTTATTACAGGAGGAAACGTATGGATTACGTGAGCATTATTCTCCCCTTTATCGGGGGACTGGGTATGTTTATCTATGGTATGCAGATCATGGCCCAGGGATTGGAGAATGCAGCAGGCAGCAAGATGAAGAGTCTGCTGGAGGTACTGACAAAGAATAAGTTTTTTGGGGTTTTGCTCGGTGCTTTTATTACAGCTGTCATTCAGAGTTCATCCGCTACGACAGTGATGGTAGTCGGATTTGTAAATGCAGGGATCATGAATCTTACCCAGGCGATGGGAGTGATCATGGGAGCCAACATCGGTACTACGGTGACCGGATGGCTGGTATCCAGTGTCGAGTGGGCAAAAGCGCTCAGCCCGGCGAATATTGCACCGGTGGCAGTTATGATCGGTGTGATTGTGATGCTGACAGGAAAAAGACGTTCTACAAAGGATATTTCCAGTATCATTGTGGGATTTGGTATCTTATTCATCGGTATTACGACGATGTCAGATGCAGTCGAGCCGCTGCAGCAGTCAGAGGCATTCTGCAATCTGTTTGTAACACTTGGACACAGTCCGTTCCTTGGAATCGTGGCCGGTGCGCTTGTTACAGCTGTGATTCAGAGTTCATCTGCATCAGTGGGGATCTTACAGAGTCTTGCGGCAGCAGGACTGGTTCCGTTTAATGCGGCTGTTTACATTATCATGGGACAGAATATCGGTACCTGTGTGACTGCCATCATGTCCAGTATCGGGGCAAAGAAGACAGCAAAGACAGCAGCTGTGATGCATCTGTTGTTCAACATCATCGGTACGATCATCTTCAGCGTTGTTGCGATCGTATTCTTTAAAGTGATCAATCCGGGATTTGGAGAAGCCCTGATCACACAGACAGAGATCAGTACAGTTCACACAATTTTTAATATCGGAACTACGATCCTGCTCTTCCCGGTATCTGACTGGATCATTAAGCTGGCGAAGAAACTGGAGAGAGAAGATTCTGACGATGTGGATGAAGGACAGGTACTTCTGGACGACAGAATGCTGGAGACACCAAGTATTGCGCTCCAGTCTACAGTCAGCGAGATGGTAAGAATGGGACATGTTGTGCGGGGAACCATGAATCGTACAAGAGATGTGCTGATCACCAAGAAGCGTGAGGAGATAGAAAAGATCCGGGAGGAAGAGACAATCGCAGACGGATTGTGCAAAGGAATCACAGAGTATGCGATTAAACTGAATACACTTTCCATCAATGAGAAGGAGCATCAGGAGGTGGCGAGTATCCTGCAGATCGTATCGGATATCGAGCGTGTCAGCGATTACTGTGAAAATATTTCTGAATTTGCAGAGAATCTCAAAGATCAGAAAGCATCCTTCTCCGAGATCGCAAGAGAAGAGATCCAGCAGATGGAAGACGTCTGTATCGACTGCTTCCGGTATGCGATCGAGGCACTGGAAGAGCGTAGTAAAGAAAAGGCGATGAAGGTCATTGAAAAAGAGAGTCAGGCAGATGAGCTGGAGATCGCGCTGCGTACGGCACATATGAAGCGTCTGGCAAGAAATGAGTGCAGCACGGAATCCGGAATCGTATTCCTGGATGCATTGGTATGTCTTGAGAGAATCTCGGATCATGCGAGAAATATCGCAGAAGAGATTTTGACGGCAGAATAGGGGATTTTACAAAACAAAGAGAGCGGGGCATTTGCAAAAAAGCGGCAAATGCCCCGTTTTTGCGCTGATTTTTTCACATTTTACAAAAACTTAACAAGGAAAAGAAAGATGATTTTACATAGATTTAACATTCAGATGATGATATATTTTACAATTCTTCTGTATCATTGCTAACTGTGGAGAAAAGAAAAAACACTTTTGAAAAAAAGGAGATTAAGTAAAATGAAAATGAAAAAGTTTATCGCAGTTTTGGCAACAGTAGGTATGGTAGCAGCACTGGCAGCAGGATGTGGTTCCGGAGATGATACATCTGCTGATAAAGGAACAAAGACAGAAAGTGCGTCCAGTGACTGGGATTCTTCCAATGATATCACAATCGTATCCAGAGAAGATGGATCTGGAACAAGAGGAGCTTTCGTAGAGCTGTTTGGTATTCAGCAGGAAGTTGACGGAGAAAAAGTAGATATGACAACTGTGGATGCACAGGTTACAAATAATACATCTGTTATGCTTACAACAGTAGCAGGGGATGAGTATGCCATCGGATATGTATCCCTGGGATCTCTGGATGAGAGTGTAAAAGCACTTAAGATTGATGGAGCAGAAGCAACAGAAGAGAATATCGAAAATGGTTCTTACAAAGTATCAAGACCGTTTAATATTGCAGTAAAAGAAGGCGCTGACAATGAAGTTGCAAATGATTTCATCACCTATATCATGAGTACAGAAGGTCAGAAAATCGTAGCAGACAACGGTTATATTCCGGTTGCCGATACAAAAGCATATGATGGAACAAAACCGTCAGGAAGCGCAGTAGTAGGAGGATCTTCTTCTGTATCACCGGTTATGGAAAAACTGATCGAGGCATACAAAAGTGTAAATCCGAATGCAAAGATCGAGCTGCAGACATCTGATTCTACAACAGGTATGACATCGACTCTGGAAGGAAGCTATGATATTGGTATGGCATCCCGTGAACTGAAAGAGGAAGAAGTGGGACAGGGATTAAAAGCAACTGTGATCGCAACCGACGGAATCGCAGTGATCGTAAACAATGACAACCCGACAGAAGAGTTAAGTTCTGATCAGGTAAAATCCATCTACACAGGAGAAACTTATACTTGGGATGAAGTAACTGAATAATTGATAAGAGGAAAGAAGAATGAAATCAAAAGCATGGACTGAAAAATTCATGCAGGGAGTATTCTTGATAGCCGCCTGTACTTCTGTACTGGCGGTAGCTCTCATTTGTATCTTTTTGTTTGCAAATGGAGTCCCTGCAATCAGAGAAATCGGGTTCGTAAAATTTATTACCGGAGAACTGTGGAGACCGAACAATAATCTGTTTGGAATCTTCCCGATGATCATCGGAAGCTTATATGTAACAGCAGGTGCGATCGTGTTCGGAGTGCCGATCGGAATTCTGACATCTGTATTTATGGCAATGTACTGCCCGAAAAAAATATACAGACCGCTGAAAGCAGCAACAGAGCTGTTGGCAGGAATTCCTTCCGTTGTGTATGGATTCTTCGGTCTGGTCGTACTGGTGCCAATGGTACGGGAGTTCGGAAGAACATTAAAACAGATGGGGATCGTGGAAAAAGCAGGAGACGGAAAAGGACTTCTCACTACGTCGATCATTCTGGGAATGATGATCTTGCCAACAATCATCGGAACCACAGAGAGTGCGATCCGCGCTGTGCCGACCCATTATTATGAAGGAGCTCTGGCTCTGGGAGCAACCCATGAGAGAAGTATTTTTACAGTTGTGATCCCGGCTGCAAAATCCGGAGTACTGGCAGGAATCGTGCTGGGAATCGGACGTGCGATCGGAGAGACCATGGCAGTTATCATGATCGTGGGAAATCAGCCGAGAATTGCACAAAATATCCTGCAGGGAATGCGTACACTGACAGGAAATATCGTACTGGAGATGGGATATGCGACAGGTCTGCACAGGGAAGCGCTGATCGCGACAGGTGTAGTATTATTTGTGTTCATCCTGATCATCAACTTCAGTGTAGCAATGCTGAAAAGGAGGACAGAACATGAGTAATCAGACTGGAATCGGAGAAAAGCTGAAAAGCTATTTAAAACATCCGGGCTCATTTATTGTAATGCTTCTGGTGATGCTGGGAGCAATTATCACGTTTGCGGTTCTGCTGTTTTTGATCGCTTATATTCTGATCAACGGAGTGCCGCATATCAAGCCGTCTTTGTTCGCGTTCGAATATACATCTGAGAATGCCTCTTTGATGCCGGCTTTGATTAACACGATTATCATGACGCTGCTTTCTTTGCTGATCGCGGTTCCGTTTGGAATCTTCTCTGCGATCTTCCTTGTAGAGTATGCAGGGAAAGGGAATAAATTTGTGGAAGTGATCCGTCTGACAACAGAGACACTTTCCGGAATCCCTTCCATCGTATATGGATTGTTCGGAATGTTGTTTTTTGTCAATACATTAGGATGGGGATTTTCCCTGCTGGCCGGTGCGTTTACACTGGCGATCATGATCCTTCCGCTGATCATGAGAACAACAGAAGAAGCGTTAAAAGCAGTTCCGGATTCCTTCAGAGAGGGAAGTTTTGGACTGGGAGCAGGAAAGCTGCGTACCGTATTTAAGATTGTACTCCCGTCGGCAATTCCTGGAATTTTAGCAGGAATCATCCTGGCGGTTGGAAGAATTGTGGGAGAGACAGCGGCGCTGATCTATACAGCAGGTACTGTTGCACAGGTACCGACAAATGTTTTTGGTTCCGGAAGAACCCTGGCAGTTCATATGTACAATCTGTCCAGTGAAGGACTGTACATGGATCAGGCATATGCAACAGCAGTCATTCTTCTGATACTTGTAGTCGGAATCAACACGATTTCGAGCGTAATCGCGAAAAAACTGACAAAAGCGTAGAGAGAAAGGAATAAACAATGGGGAAGATCAGTGTGAAAAACCTGGATTTATATTACGGAGATTTTAAAGCACTCAAAAATATCAATCTGGAAATAGAGGCAAATAAAATTACAGCGTTTATCGGACCGAGTGGATGCGGAAAGTCCACGTTATTAAAGTCCATCAACCGCATGAATGATCTGGTGGAAGGATGCTGCATCGATGGTGATATCCTTCTGGACGGACAGAATATCTTCAAAGGAATGGATGTGAACCTGCTCCGTAAGCGGGTAGGAATGGTGTTTCAGAAACCAAACCCATTTCCAATGAGCATTTATGACAATATTGCCTATGGACCGAGAACACACGGAATCCGTTCCAAAGCAAAACTGGATGATATTGTAGAAAAGTCACTGCGAAATGCGGCAATCTGGGATGAGTGTAAAGACCGTCTCAAAAAAAGTGCGTTGGGAATGTCCGGAGGACAGCAGCAGAGACTCTGTATTGCCAGAGCACTTGCAGTAGAACCGGAAGTACTTTTGATGGATGAGCCGACATCCGCTCTGGATCCGATCTCTACATCGAAGATAGAAGACCTTGCGATGGAACTGAAAAAAGATTATACTATTGTCATGGTAACACACAACATGCAGCAGGCGGTACGTGTGTCGGATAACACAGCCTTTTTCCTTCTTGGAGAAGTGATTGAGTACAACAACACAGAAACATTGTTTTCCATTCCGTCTGATAAGAGAACGGAAGATTATATTACAGGGAGGTTTGGTTAATTTATGCGCAACAAATTTGACAGACAGCTACAGATACTGGAGGAGCAGCTTATTCATATGGGTGAGTTGTGTGAGAGTGCGATCGCGAATGCGACAAAGGCGTTGAGCGATGGAAGTATTGAGCAGGCAAAGGCAGTGATCAATGCGGATGCTGAGATCGATGAGATGGAAAAAGATATTGAAAAGCTTTGTCTGAAACTGCTCTTACAGCAGCAGCCGGTGGCAAAGGATCTGAGAAGAATCTCAGCAGCATTGAAGATGATCACAGATATGGAGCGAATCGGAGATCAGACGGCAGATATTGCGGAAATCGTAATTTCAGCCAATACAGAGGAAAGCGTAGATATCAAGGATATTGGAAGAATGGCATCTGTTGTAAGTAAGATGGTGCGCGACAGCGTCACATCGTATGTACAGAAAGATCTGGAGCTTGCGCGCCAGGTAATGCTGGAAGATGATAAAGTGGATCGCCTCTTTGACAATATCCGGGAAGAGATGGTAAATTATATCGCGATCAATAAAGGGCAGCGGGGCAGCCGGATCGTGGATCTGATCATGGTGATAAAATATCTGGAGCGTATCGGAGATCATGCGACCAACATTGCAGAGTGGGTGGAATTTTCCATTACAGGAGTACACCGAAACGGAGTGAATGTATAAGTGTAAAAAGGAGAAAAGATATGATTTATTGCGTGGAAGATGATGACAATATCCGCGAACTGGTCATTTACACTCTGGAGACGACCGGTCTTAAGGCAAAGGGATTTGCAGAAGGCACGGCATTTATGGAAGCTTTGGCGTTTGATACGCCAGAGCTTATTTTACTTGATATCATGCTTCCGGGTGAGGATGGGCTGGAGCTTTTGAAAAAGCTGAAGAATTCCGCAAAGACGAAGGATATTCCGGTGATCATGGTGACTGCAAAGGGTGCAGAGTATGACAAGGTGATCGGTCTGGATTCGGGAGCGGATGATTATGTGACCAAGCCTTTCGGAATGATGGAGCTGGTATCCAGGATCAAAGCAGTTCTTCGAAGATCCGGCAGAGTGCAGGAGCAGGATATGCTGTCAGTCAACGGAGTCAGTGTAGATGTGAAAAAGCATGAAGTGAAAGTGGCAGGAGAAATCGTGACACTGACACTGAAGGAGTTTGAGCTCCTGGAGAGACTGATGAGAAACCAGAATATTGTACTGACAAGAGATCAGCTTTTAGAGGATATCTGGGGATATGATTTTGATGGAGAGACAAGAACGGTAGATGTGCATGTGCGGACACTCAGACAGAAGCTGGGAGAAAAAGGCGATATTATCAAGACTGTACGGGGAGTCGGCTACAGAATAGGAGGAGGCAATGAAGGCTAAGATCCAGAGAAGTATGCTTCTTGTTCTGTTTGTGACGATCCTGATTTTTTATGGACTTTTGACACTGGTTATGTATCAGAAGAACCTGACGCTGCTAAAAGAAGAAGTGAATCAGGAGGCCAGGTATATCCGGACTGCTGTCGATATTTCGGGACCAGCGTATCTGAAAGAAATGGACGGAGTGGATATAAAAACCCGGGTCACGAGAATCAGTACGGAGGGAAAGGTGCTTTATGATTCAGGCAATGACGCAGAAACACTGGAAAATCACAGCAAACGTCCGGAGGTAAAAGAGGCGCTTGCAAGTGGAACCGGTGAGGATGTCCGCGTATCCGGAACCGTTGGAAAAGAGATGTATTATTATGCGATCCTTCTGCAGGATGGCTCTGTACTTCGCGTGGCAAAGACGATGGACAATCTGGGAGCTATGGCAAGAGATACACTTCCGGTGATCGGGGTACTGGCAGTTGTGATGATGATATTTGCATGGATTCTCGGGCGCTGGCAGACAGAACGGCTGATTCGTCCGATCAATGAACTGGATATTGAGCATCCGCTGGAAAATGTGGTCTATGAAGAATTAAGGCCGCTGTTGACTGCGATGGACAGACGGAACAAAGAAAAAGCGGCAGTGGAAGATATGAGAAAAGAGTTTTCCGCAAATGTCTCTCACGAATTGAAAACGCCGCTGACTTCGATTTCCGGCTATGCGGAGATCATGAAAAACGGACTGGTCCGTCCGGAGGATATTCCCAATTTTTCAGAGCGGATTTACAAAGAAGCAAAACGCCTGATCACATTGATCGAAGATATCATAAAATTATCCAAACTGGATGAAGGCTCCGTAGAGATTGAAAAAGAAGAAGTAGATCTTTACGAACTGAGCAGAGAGATTATCAGCAGACTGTCCATGCAGGCAAGTATGAAGCATGTTCATGTTTCTCTTTCAGGAGAGCCGGTAACCTATGTGGGAATCCGGCAGATCCTGGATGAGATGATCTACAATATTTGTGAGAATGCGATCAAATATAATGTAGAGGGCGGAAGTGTCTCTGTCTGGGTAGGCAGCACACTGAATGGCCCAAAAGTTCAGGTGAATGATACCGGGATCGGGATACCGAAAGAGCATCAGGAGCGAATCTTTGAGCGGTTCTACAGAGTGGATAAAAGTCATTCCAAAGAGCGGGGCGGCACAGGGCTGGGACTCTCCATCGTGAAGCATGGAGCGCTGCTTCACAATGCAAAGGTAAGTGTGGAGAGTGATACCGGAAAAGGAACACGGATGGAAATTCTGTTTGAGACATCTCAGTCAGAGTGATGTAAAAGCGTTCTGGGTGGTTCGTGAAATTCTGTTTTGTAGGCTCGTGAAAATGTGGAGTAATCCTGAAAGCCGCTTGCAAGGCAGGCCTGCGTGATCGGCATCCCATCCAGGATCAAAGTGCGGGCAAGCAAAAGCCTGCGGTAGGTGATATAATTTCCGATGGTATATCCAGTTTCCGCTTTGAAGAGGCGCATCATATAATATTTGCTCAGATAAACCCGGGAAGAGAGAAAATCTACGTCCAGAGATTCTGTCAGGTGCTGGTTGATATACTGGATCAGATCGACGATCTTCGGATTGTACAGACTGGTGTCCAGAAATTCTACCCGGTTTTTAATGGCAGCCCGGTTGAGGTGGATCATAAATTCCAAAAATAAGATCTGCCGGTACAGACTGCCGGCATATTCCGTATCAGAAAAAGAACGTTCCAGGCGGTTCGTGATCTTGAAAAGAGAGCTTTTTTCAAGAGAATGAATGCGCAGCACATTGGAATGTTCTTTTTTTGCTTTTTCAAAACAATAGGAAAGATCATAGTCATCAGTCCGGTAGGCATCAATAAAACCGGGAGAAATATAGACGATGATCCGTTCATAGGGAAGAGAAGGATCCACCTGAACCCTGTGGATATCATTCCGGTTTACGAGGACAATGTCGTAAGGTTCCAAAGGATATGTCTTTCCTTCTACAAAGTATTGCACATTACCGGAAATAAAAATCGTGATTTTGTGGAATTCGTGGTAATGAAATTCAAATTCTGTGGAAATCTGATCGGTCAGATGAAAAATCTTAAAGTCACTGTTTAAGTATCCACGCTTATTGTATCCGCCCATAATAACCTCCTGAAAAATAAGATACTTTCAGTATAGAGCATTATTTGCAATATAGAAAGCATTTTCTCTATTCTATTTGAAGAAAATGCGGGATATAATAAAAACAGAGACAAATCAGGAAGCAATATCGAGGAGGCAGAAAAATGGATATCACATTAGAACGTTATCACGGGTTGGGAAACGATTATCTGGTCTATGATCCAAATAAAAATGAACTGGAGCTGAATGAAGAAAATGTGAAAATGCTCTGTAACCGGAATATGGGGCTTGGAGCAGACGGGATTCTGGAAGGACCGTTAATGGAAGAAAAGCAGATGGCAGTCCGTATCTGGAATCCGAACGGAAGCATTGCCGAAAAGAGCGGAAACGGTGTGCGGATTTTTGCCAAATATTTGAAAGATGCAGGATATGTACAGAAGAAGCATTATACAATGCTGACCGATGGCGGCGAGGTAGAAATCACTTACCTGAATGAAGAGGGAAGCAGGCTGAAGGTTTCTATGGGGAAACTGTCATTCTGGAGTGATGAAATCCCGGTGATCGGAGAGCGCAGACAGGTTATCAATGAGGATATGGTATTCGGGCGGACATTGTACCCGGCAACCTGTGTATCCATCGGAAATCCGCATTGCGTGATCCCGATGCAGGAGATTTCAGAGCCACTGGTGTGTAAGATCGGAAGGGAGTCCGAGCGCGCAAGGTATTTCCCGAATCATATCAATACAGAACTCATGAATGTCATTGATATGAACAATATCGCAATTGAAACTTATGAAAGAGGAGCCGGATACACCATGGCAAACGGAACCGGAGCATGTGCGGCAGCAGGTGTTGCGTACAAACTGGGACTGACCTCTAACAAAGTAATCGTTCATATGCCGGGTGGAGAGCTTCAAGTAGAGATCGGAGATGACTGGGAAGCCTATATGACGGGAGATGTGTTCTATGTGGCAGCAGTAAAATTGAGCAGCGAATTTGTGGAAATGCTGCGTGCAGTATAGAAGAGAGAAGCAGAGGGCGGATGCTCTCTGCTTTTTTAATACAAGAAATTCTATTGCGGCCGGAACTCAGATGTGCTACGATATCTATAACAAAAGAGGAAAGGTGATAGTATGCTGATAACAGTTGATTTTAACAGCGAAGAGGCAATCTATATGCAGCTTCGCAATCAGATTATCATGGGCATTGCGACTTCGGTGATCAGAGAAGGAGATTCCCTGCCTTCTGTACGGCAGCTGGCAGATACTGTGGGAGTCAATATGCACACAGTGAATAAAGCGTATACTGTTTTAAAGCAGGAGGGATTTATCCAGCTGGACAGAAGACACGGGGCAGTGATTGCTCTGGATGCAGATAAGCTGCAGGCTTTGGAAGAGATGCGCGGACAGCTTCAGATCGTGCTGGCAAAGGCACATTGTAAGGAGATCACCAGAGAAGAAGTGCATGAACTGGTGGATGAGATATTTGATAATTATGAATAGCAGGAGGAGTATATGCAGAATCAATATACAAGACAGGCAGAACGTGCGATAAAATATGCAGCCAGGATGGCGAGAAAACTAAAGCATCCATATATCGGAACAGAGCATCTCCTTTTAGGACTGCGTAGCGAGATCACAGGTGTGGCAGGCCAGGTGCTGGCATCCCACGGAGTGGACGAAGAGCAGCTTCTGCATCTGATGGATGAGCTAATCGTTCCGGGAGAAGAGATTTTACAGCAGGATGATCCAAAAGAAAGTCCGAGACTGGAGTATATTCTGGAAAATGCAAAGAAAGAGGCGCTGCATCTGCGCACCGGAGATGTTGGAACAGAGCATTTGCTTTTGGCGATCATGCATGATGCAGACTGCGTGGCAGCCAGGATGCTGATCACCCTGAACATCAATTTGCAGAAGATCCTGCAGGATGTATTAAATGCGGCAGGGGTAGATGCAAAAGAATATCAGGAAGAGATTCAGGAAGACGGACGTACCAGAAGAGGCGCCGTTGACCAGTACTGTACAGATCTGACTGCCGAGGCAGCAGAAGGAAAACTGGATCCGGTGATCGGCAGAGAGGATGAGATCTATCGTCTGATGCAGATTTTGAGCCGGCGCACCAAAAACAATCCTTGTCTGATCGGAGAACCGGGAGTCGGAAAGACCGCTGTGATAGAAGGATTTGCAGAACGGATCGCGGCAGAAGTTGTTCCGGAAGGGATGAAGGGAAAAAGAGTTCTGACTCTGGATCTGCCCGCGCTGATTGCAGGCTCCAAATACCGCGGAGAATTTGAAGAACGCATGAAAAGTCTGATTTCGGAAGTGAAAGCGGATGGAAACAGCATTTTATTTTTAGATGAGATTCACACCATGATCGGAGCGGGAGGCGCAGAAGGAGCCATTGATGCTTCCAGTATTTTAAAACCTTCACTTGCCAGAGGAGAGATTCAGCTGATCGGTGCAACGACCATTGCAGAGTATCGCAAATATATCGAAAAGGATGCGGCACTGGAGAGAAGATTCCAGCCGATCACGGTAGAAGAACCTTCGAAAGAGCAGTGTATGGAGATTTTACAGGGATTACAATCCCGTTATGAGTCACATCACCGGGTGACAATTTCAAAAGAGGCGCTAAAGGCAGCTGTAGAATTGTCAAAGCAATACATCACAGACAGAAATCTTCCGGACAAAGCAATTGATGTTCTGGATGAGGCTTGCTCAAAGGCCAGCCTGAAAGGATATAAAGTACCGGACAATCTGCAGCAGATGGAAGATGAGCTGAAAGAACTGGCAAAACAAAAAGAAGCGAGCATCCGCAAAGGGGATATGAAGGCAGCAGCAGATTTTCATGCAAGAGAGAAAGAGGCAGAGACAAAACTGGAAATGCTCAGAAAACGTTTCCACAAAAAACAGGCATCCGCACATCCGGAGGTAAGCGGAGATGATATTGCGGATGTCGTGTCAGTCTGGACGAAGATCCCGGTACAGAAATTAAAAGAGACAGATGCACACAGATTGCAGAAACTGGAAGAGACACTCCACAAAAGAGTAATCGGACAGGAGGAAGCAGTCAGCGCAGTCACGCGGGCAGTGAAGCGCGGACGTGTGGGATTAAAGAGCCCGAATCGTCCGATTGGTTCCTTCTTATTCCTCGGACCGACCGGTGTCGGTAAAACAGAGCTTTCCAAGGCTCTGGCAGAGGCATTGTTTGGAAGAGAAGATTCTATGATTCGGGTCGATATGTCTGAATATATGGAAAAACATTCTGTGGCAAAGATGATCGGTTCTCCTCCGGGATACGTGGGACACGATGAAGGTGGACAGCTCAGCGACAAAGTAAGAACACATCCATATTCTGTAATCTTATTCGATGAAATCGAAAAAGCCCATCCAGATGTATTTAACATCCTGTTGCAGGTGCTGGATGACGGTCGTATTACAGATTCACAGGGAAGAGTTGTTGATTTCAGTAATACAGTGATCATTATGACCTCCAATGCCGGGGCGAAAGCAATCGTAGATCCGAAAAAACTCGGGTTTGCAGTAAAAGAAGATAAAGCAGACGATTACAAGAGAATGAAACAGAATGTGATGGACGAAGTGAAGATGATCTTCCGTCCGGAATTTTTGAACCGGATCGATGAGATTATCGTATTCCATGCACTGGGTGAAGAGCACTTGAAGAAGATCGTCAGTCTGATGTGCCGTGAATTTACAAAACGAGTCAAGACACAGCTGGATATCAGCCTGACCCTGAGGGATTCTGCGAAAAAACGGATTGCGGAAAAAGGCAAAGATACAAAATACGGAGCGCGTCCGCTTAGAAGAGCAATGCAGACAGAGCTGGAAGATAAGCTGGCAGAAGCAATCCTGAATGGGGAAGTGAAACCGGGCGAACAGATTGAGGCAGGAGTTTCCGGAAAAGAAATAAAATTTTACTTAAAGAATGCAAATTAAGTAGAAAAAGAATTTGATATATTATATAATACAGACAGAAGAAAAGAGCTCTTGCCGCAAGTGATGGCGGGATGCAGAAATACCTAGGAGGACAAGGAAAATGGCAATCGTAAAAGAATTATTACGCACAGAAGAAGACGGAAGACTGAGTTTTGGAGACTATACACTGGCGTCTAAAACGAAGCTGGATAATTTCGAATTTGAGGGCGACTTATATAAAGTAAAGACATTTTCAGAGATCACAAAATTAGAAAAAAACGGAATGTTTGTATACGAATCTGTTCCGGGAAGTGCGGTAGAGAACTTTAAACTCACAGATACAGAGGTCGCTTTTCAGATTTCTGCACCGGAGGATGTACAGTTTACACTGGAACTTGAGCCGGAGAGTGAATACGAAGTGCTTCTGGATGGTGTTTCAGCCGGAAAGATGACCACAAATCTGAGCGGAAAGCTGAGTGTCAGTGTTGAGATCAGCGAAGGGGAAGCTGTGGACGTCAAAGTAGAAAAATGCTGATTGCAAGAGTAGAAGACATTTTATAATCAATAAGAGCAGAGAGCTGGGGCTGTGAATGAAAACAGCGTTCAGCTCTTTTTTATGGAGGAGTATATGGCAAAAGGAAAGAAAAGTATTTTTTTCTGTCAGAATTGCGGACATGAAGAGGCAAAATGGCTGGGGCAATGTCCGGTTTGTAAAGAATGGAATACATTCGCAGAAGAAAAAGTGAGTGCCGGATTGAGCCGCGGGACAACGGCAGCTGCAAAGCAGAGTAAAACAGCAGAAGTAGTTCCGCTTTCTCAGATCAGTGCCAGGGATGATACCAGGATGCTGACCGGGATGAAAGAACTGGATCGGGTGCTTGGAGGAGGTATCGTCTCCGGTTCTCTCGTTCTGGTCGGAGGGGACCCGGGGATTGGAAAATCAACCCTGTTATTGCAAGTGTGTCAGAGGCTGTCGGCATCAAGAAAAATTTTATATATTTCAGGAGAGGAGTCGCAGACTCAGATCAAATTGCGTGCAAATCGTATGGGAAGTTTTACAGATCATATGCTGTTGTTATGTGAAACAAATCTGGATACCATACGTACAGCCATTGAGAGACAAAATCCGGAGCTTGTGATCATTGATTCGATTCAAACGATGTACAATGAAGAAGTATCCTCAGCGCCGGGAAGTGTTTCGCAGGTAAGAGA